>CAIYQJ010000410.1 GCA_903928275.1 uncultured Chloroflexota bacterium | reverse complement strand
GCGTGGGCTTCGTCTTCAGCTCGCCGGTGGCCATGAGCGCCGGCAGCAGCGTCACGTGGACGTACAGGACGTTGGTGCGGCCCACGTCCTTGCGCATCTGGCGGATGGCCTCGAGGAACGGGAGCGACTCGATGTCGCCGACGGTCCCGCCGACCTCCACGACCACGACATCCGCTCGCCCATCGCGCGCGACGCGCTGGACGCGCTCCTTGATCTCGTTCGTGATGTGCGGGATGACCTGGACCGTGCCGCCCAGGTAGTCGCCGCGCCGCTCCTTGGCGATGACCGACTGGTAGATGCGGCCGGTGGTCACGTTGGAGAGCTGCGAGAGGTTCTCGTCGATGAACCGCTCGTAGTGACCCAGGTCGAGGTCGGTCTCCGCGCCGTCGTCCGTCACGAAGACCTCGCCGTGCTGGTAGGGCGACATCGTGCCCGGGTCGACGTTGATGTACGGGTCGAGCTTGAGGACGGAGACGGAGACGCCGCGGGACTTGAGGATGCGCCCGATGCTGGCGGCGGTGATGCCCTTGCCCAGGGAGGAGGTCACCCCTCCGGTCACAAAGACATACTTCGCCATCGTCGAGCACCTCCTGGGGTTCCTCCGATGATACCGGACGGGCGGGGCGGAGGGACGGGTCGCGCGTCCGCCGCCTGCTCAGCGGATCCGGAAGCCGTCGCCGGCCGGCTCGACCGCGGCCACGGCGTCCATGCCCTCGTAGACGATGAACGCCACCTCTGTCTCCACGGATGCCCCCGGCGCCAGGGTCCGTGCCTGCCCCACGGCTTCCGCCTCCTCGACCGCCTGCGGCCGGCTCGACCAGGGCTCCAGGGCGACATGGTGGTGGCCGCGCCAGCCGCCGTAGACCTGCCAGAGCCAGGCGTGCCGGAAGACGCCCGGATCGAACGCGATCGCGACGCCCCGACGTGACGCGACATCCGTGAGGGCGAGCCATCCCGCCGAGAGGTCGGTGGCCCAGTGCCCGGCGAAGACGGCGTCGGCCGCCGGCCGGACCCGGCGCATGTCGCGGAAGCCGCCGGGCGCGGACGGGTCGGGGAGCAGCGGCCACGCGTACTCCCACCCCTCCTCACCCATCGACGGGTCGGAGGAGACACCGACGACCATCCGGTCGGCGGGCACGTCGATCCGGTGCTCGGGCGTCACGGCGAACGCCGGGTGGATGCCCCACGTGTAGGGCAGCGGTCGGACGTCGAGGCTCGTGATGCGGTACCGCGCCCGCAGGACCGGATCGTCGCCGCTGAGCTCGAGCGTCCGCTCGACGCGGACCGGGGCGACCGTCCCGAAGCCGGTGGTCGTGACGGAGGCCGCATCGCGCCCGGAGGCGATCTCCGCCGTCCACGGGATGCACCACATCTCCCCCATGTACGGGAGACGCTCGTCGTGCAGCAGGCCGCGGTCGCCGCTCGGGAAGATCTCGTCCCAGCCGCCGCTCCACCAGTCGTCGAAGTGCGCCCCGTACGGTGCGGGGCGCGGGCCGGTGCGCGGGTTGTGCCAGAGCAGGTCCCGGCCGGCGGTCTTGTCCACGAGCTCCCAGACGTGCGCACCCAGCGCCGGCAGGACGGTGACGCGCAGGGCGTCGTTCTCGAGCACGACGGCGTCCAGGCCGTCGATCGACGTCCGGGTGACACGAGGCGGCATGGGTCAGGCTCCTTCCCGTCAGCCGACGTAGCCCGGGTCGGCCGCGACCCGCGCGCCCTCTTCGAGGCCGGCGAGGGCCGCGTCGAGCGATTCGTCCAGGATCCCGAGCACTTCGTCGGTCTCGGCGTCCGAGATGGTCAGGGGCGGAGCCATCACGAACATCCAGTGGCTCGCGCGCAGGAGGAGGCCGCGCCGGCGCGCCTCGGCCCGGACCCGGATGCCCACCTCGACGTCCGCGGGGAACCGCTCCCGGGTCGCCCGGTCGCGGACGAGCTCCACGCCCACGAGGAGGCCGCGGCCGCGGACGTCCCCGATGGCCGGGTGGCGGTCCTGCGCCCGCCGAAGCCCGACGACGAGCCGGTCGCCCTGTCGGGCGGCGTTCTCGTCGAGCCGCCGCTCGGTGATCTCGGCGATCGCCGCGACCCCGATCGCGCACGCCACGGGGTTCGCGCCGTACGTGTGGCCGCTGTGGAACTGGACGAGGTCGTGCGGATCGCCCCAGAAGGCCCCGGCCACCTCCGGCGTCATGACGACCGCGGAGAGAGGCGCGTACCCGCCGCTCATCCCCTTGCCCAGGCAGAGGATGTCCGGCCAGGTCGCGAACTGCTCGGCAGCGAACATGCTCCCCAGGCGGCCGAACGCGGTGATGATCTCGTCGAAGATGAGGAGGATGCCGTGCCGGTCGCACAGCTCGCGCAGCCCCGGCAGGTAGCTCGCGGGCGGGACCACGACCCCGGCCGACATGAGGACCGGCTCGGTGATCAGGGCGGCGATCGTGCTCGGCCCCTCCATCTCGATCGTCTCCTCGACGAGGCGGAGGTACGAGCGTCCGACGGCCTCCGGTGAGGCCTCTGGCGCGGCCTCGAACGGCGTCCGATACGGGTCTGGCGTGTGGAGGTGGACGAACCCGCCGGCGACCGGCTCGTACGGCGCGCGCCAGCCGGGCCAGCCGCCCGCCGCGACCGCGTTCCCGGTGCCGCCGTGGTAGGCGCGGTAGTGCGAGAGGATCTTGTACTTCGTCGCGTGCCCGGTCTGCTTGTGGTACTGGCGGGCGATCTTCATCGCGTTCTCGGTGGCCTCGCTCCCGCCGGAGAAGAGCTTCACGACCGAGTAGCGGTCCGCCGGCAGCAGCCCCAGGACGACGTCGATGAGCTCCAGGGCGCGGTCGTTCGTCGCCATCGTGGGCGCGGCCATCGCGAGGCGATGGAGCTGCGCGGCCCCGGCGTCCGCGACGCGGGCGTTCCCGTGGCCGAGTGCCGCGCAGAAGGTCCCCGACAGGCCATCGATGAAGGTCCGGCCTTCCACGTCCGTCACGCGGATGCCGTCGCCGCTCGTGAGGACGAGCGGATCCTCGGCGAACGTCTTCATCTGGGCGAAGTCGACCATCGTCCGCGTGACCCGGTCCTGCATCGATCTCTCCTTCGGGCCAGTGCCGCAGGGAGCGGTCCCGGCCCACGTGCCCGACCGAGGCGCCGAGGCGCCCGGCCGCGCGCTACGGCTACAGCTCGTAGATCCGCGCCGTGATGGCCCCGTCCACGACGATCTCGGTCCCGCTGACGAACGCGGCATCGTCGGAAGCGAGGAAGACGGCGATGCGTGCGATCTCGTCCGTCGAGGCGATGCGGCGGACAGGGTACTGGGCCTCGACGTTCGCGCGGAACCCCGCGGGGTCCGGGTGGGCCGCCCAGAAGGCGCGGTTCAGCTCGGTGTCCACGTCACCGGGGCAGATGGCGTTCGCCCGGATCCCGTGTGGCCCGTACGCGATCGCGACGCTCTTCGTGTAGCCGATGATCGCGGCCTTCGTCGCCCCGTAGATCGGGAGGAGCGCGTCCGCGGAGAACGCGTTCACGGACGACATGTTGACGATCGCCCCGCGGCGCTGGCGGACCATGGCCGGGAGGACCTCGCGGCAGAAGAGGACGCAGCCGAGGAGGTTCACGTTGACGACGCGATGGAAGTCCGCGACCGTCACGTCGGCGGCGAGCGCCTCCACCTGGACCGCCGCGTTGTTCACCATGATGTCGACCCGCCCCCGCGCCGCGAGGACCCCGACCACGGCCGTCCCGACCTGCGCCTCGTCGGAGACGTCGCAGTGGACGTACAGGAACGAGCCGCCCGTGCCGGCCGCCGCCGCCTCCGCGGCGATCGCCGCGCCCGTGGCGGTGCCGGCGTCGTCGAGGACGTCGACGCCGGTGACGTGCGCGCCCTCGAGCACGAACGCCCGGGCGATCGCCGCGCCGATCCCGCGCGCCGCCCCCGTGACGATCGCGGTGCGCCCTTCCAGCTTCCCGTCCACCGGACGAATCTCCTCTGTCGGACCCGCCGCCGCACGACGCGGACGGGTCAGGTCAGGATGACCTCGATGCCGGCGTCCCGGACGAGCGCGATGTGCGCCGGGTCGGCGTCCGCGTTGGTCACGAGGACGTGCACGGCCGACAGCGGGGCGATCGGCGTGAAGCCGCGCCGCCCCAGCTTGGTCGAATCGGCGACCGCCACGACGCGGCTGGCGCGCGCGACCATGGTCGCTCCCACCTCCGCGACGAGGACGTGCGGCGTCGTGAGGCCGGAGTCGCCGGTGAGCCCGTCGCACCCGACGAACACGATGTCGGCGGACAGCTCGCGGAGCTCGGCGACCGTCTGCGGCCCGACGAGAGCCTGGTAGTCCGGCAGGTAGAGCCCGCCGAGCACCACGAGGTGCGGGCCGTCCCAGCCGGAGATCTCCTCTACGACCGGGAGGGAGTTCGTCACGATGGTGATGGCGCTGCCGCGCCGGAGCGCGCGGGGCATGTGGGTCGCCACCTGGGCCACCGTGGACCCGGAGTCGAAGACGACCACGTGGTCCTGGTGGATGAGGGCGGCAGCGGCTGCCCCGATCCGCGCCTTCAGCTCGCGGTTCTCCCGCGCCTTCGTCGCGTAGGCGCCGTCCCGGCGGTTCCGGGCGGTCACGACGGCTCCACCGTGGACGCGCCGGACGAGGCCGGAGTCCTCCAGGATCGTGAGGTCCCGGCGGATCGAGACGTCGGTCACGCCGAAGCGCACGACGAGCTCGGCGACCGAGACACGACCGTCCTCCTCGAGGAGGTCAGCGATGGCCTGCCGCCTCTCGCGGGCGGCGATGACGGCGACGTCGATGCTCACTTCCCCATCCCCATCGTGAGTCCGGCGATGAGCTGTCGCTGGAAGAACAGGTAGACGATCACGGCCGGGAGCAGGCTGAGGATCGACCCGGCCATGATCATCGGGACCGGGATGATCCGCGCGCTCTGGAGCGTGGCGAGACCCACGGTGATCGTGCGGACGTCGGGCTGGTTGAGGAAGAGCAGGCCGATGAGCAGGTCGCCCCAGATCTGGATGAACTGGAGGACCGCCACCGTGACGAGCGCCGGGATCGCGAGCGGCAGCATGATCCCGGTGAAGATCTGCCGGTACGACGCGCCGTCCATGAGCGACGCCTCGAGGAGCTCGTTCGGCACGCCGCGGAAGTACGTGGTCATGAGGTACGTGCCGAACGGGATGCCGAGCGCTGCGTAGACGAGGATCGGTCCCGGGTACTGGTTGATCAGGCCGACGTTCGCGATGTTCACGAACTCCGGGATGATGATCGACTGGACCGGGATCATCATCCCGGCCAGGATCCCGACGAACAGCAGCGGGGCCACCGGGAACCGCAGCTTCGCGAAGGCGAAGCCGGCGGTGGTGCTCGTGAACAGGATGAGCGCCACCGCGGATACCGTGACGATCGCCGAGTTGATCATCTGCTGGACGACCGGGAGCTCGTCGAAGAGCCCCTGCCAGCTGTCGAGCGAGAAGCCCGATCCGGCGAGGAACTGGTCGTACGACCTGAACGACGTCAGGAGCATGTACACGAACGGGAAGAGCATCACCGCGACGACGACGCAGAGGACGACGAAGATCGCGGAGCGCTTGATGCGACGGCCAGCGACTGTCACGGCATCCCCTAGTCGCTCCGGTCCCGGAAGAGGCGGAGCTGGATGATGCTGATGCCGAAGACGACGACGAAGAGGACGACGCCGACCGCAGCGGCATAGCCGAACTGGCCCTGCGCGAACGCGGTCTGGTAGACGTAGAACTCGAGGGTCGTCGTGCCGAAGCCGGGCCCACCGGACGTCATGACGAAGATGAGGCTGAAGAGGGCGGTGAACCCGGTGATGAGCGTGAGGATGAACGCGAACTGGATGAACCGCATGAGCAGCGGGACTGTGATGTAGCGGAACGTGGCGAAGCCGCTCGCGCCGTCGACGCGCGACGCCTCGTAGACGTCGCGGTCCAGCGTCGCCATGCCGGTGATGAAGATGATCGTGTTCGTCCCGAACACCGACCAGATGAACGTGATCGCCACCGCGAGCATCGCCGTGTACTCGGACGCCAGCATGTCCGTGGTGACGGGGATCCCGAGCGTCGAGAGGAGGCTGTTGAGGATCCCGCGCTGGGCGAAGAACCGGACCGCCACGATGCCGATGACGACCCACGAGATCGCCGTCGGGAGGAAGTAGGACGACCGGAAGAAGCGCCAGCCGAACACGTGCTCGTTGAGGAGGAACGCGACCGCCAGCGGGATGAGG
The DNA here is from genome assembly GCA_903928275.1 of uncultured Chloroflexota bacterium. Classification (GTDB taxonomy): domain Bacteria; phylum Chloroflexota; class Limnocylindria; order Limnocylindrales; family CSP1-4; genus CAIYQJ01. The sequence continues at coordinate 24,474 of CAIYQJ010000410.1, read as the reverse complement.
ATCGCGAAGGGGATCGCGGCGAGGAGGATCACGTTGTTCATGACGACCCGCCAGAACGTGGGGTCGCTGAAGAGGCGCTGGTAGTTGGCCAGGCCGATGAACGTGGAGTCGATCCCGTTCCACTTCGTGAGGCTGTAGTAGAAGGTCTGGACGATCGGCAGCGCCAGGAGGAGCGCGTAGAGGATGACGGCGGGGATGACGAAGATCGCCCCGGCCCGTCGCTCCGAACGGCGGAGGCGGCCGGAGCTGCGGATGGGCGGGGTCTGCTCGGCGTCGGCGACGGCGCGATCGAAGGCGGCTGCGTCTCTCACGCGGTCGGCCCCGGGCATGAGCGAGCCGGGACGACCATGACGGCGTCCCGGCTCGCGGTGCGGTGGGCTACTTGATCTGGTTCTTCGATTCCGGCGGAAGCGCTTCGAGCGCCTGCTGCATGCTCGTCAGTGCCTGCGTCATCGTCTGCGCCCCGCCGAAGGCCGCGTTGAGGACCTTGGTCCCCACGTCGCTCACCTCGGGCTGGATGACGTTGTCGATCATCGGGTATCGGGTGAAACCCTGGTTGGCCGCGAAGTCGAGCAGGTTCTTCGCCATGCGCTGATCACTGCCGAAGCCTTCCTTGGCCGGGATGATCCCGTTGTCGGCGATGATCTTCTGGCCCTCGTCCGACGCCATGAAGGCGAGGAACGCGGCCGCCTGCGTCTTGTTCTTCGAGTAGTTCGTCATCGAGAGGCCGTCACCGGCGAACTCGACGATGCCCTTGACCGGGGTGTCGGAGAACGGCGGGACGAAGACGTCGACCTTGTCGCCCATCTTCGACTGGAAGTCGGCGATCTGCCAGGTCCCCTCCATCGTCATCGCGGCCTGGCCGGTCTCGAACTGGTTGACGGAGTCCTGGTTCGTGAGGACGTCCTTGTTCGTGCAGCCCTTCGTGAAGAGCGAGCCCCACTTGTCGAACTGCGCCTGGACGGCCGGGTCGGTCCAGGGGATCGCCCCGCTGTAGAGCTTGGTCCAGTCGGCGGGCTGGAGGTACATCATCAGGTAGCTGACGTCGTACCACGGGTAGAAGCCGCCGCCGAGCGCCTGCCCGCCGGTCCCATAGGTGAACGGCGTGACGCCGATGGCCTTGAGCTTGTCACACGCGGAGAAGAGCTCGTCCCAGGTCTTCGGGAAGGTGGCGATGCCGGCCTTCGCGAACAGGTCCTTGTTGTAGAACCCGTTGTAGAACTGGAGGTCGAGCGGGACGACGAGCACGCCGTCGTCGGGGTTGAAGTTCAGGGAGCTGTACGCGATCCCCTTCATCTTCTTGAGCTCGTCGACCGGGATGTACTGGTTGAGCGGCTCGAGGTAGCTCGCGTACTTCAGGTCGAACAGGCCCGTCCACTGCGTGGCGATGTCCGGGCCCGTCTTGCTGATCGCGGCCGTCTGGAGCAGGTCGAAGTAGTTGTCGGCCGGCTGGCTGACGACGTCGATCGTGACGCCGGGGTTCTTCGCCTCGAACGCCGCGACGAGCGCCTGGGTCGCCTTGGCGTTCGCCTCGGTGCCGTAGTTGTGCCAGAGCGTGAGCTTGGCCGGCGCGAGCGGGGCCGCGGCCTGGGAGGCCGCCGCGCTGGATGCTGCCGCGCTCGGGGCTGCCGCGCTGGGCGCTGCCGCGCTCGGGGCCGCCGCGCTCGGGGCGGTCGTGGCACTGGAGCTGCACGCCGAGATGGCCAGGCTCGCGATCACGAGCCCCAGGATCGGGACGATCAGTCTGCGACGACGCACCTGTGTCTCCTTTCAGCCTGCGGGCTGCCCGCCAGGCGGCCGCCCGATCGCACCGGGACATCTGCCTCTCGGAGGCGATGTGCCCGCCCCGTGCTTCCCACCGCGCCCGGACCGATCCTCGGTCTTCTCGCTGGCCCGGTGCAGCGGCGCAGGGTCCTCCGTGCGACCACGACGGCGTCTACGTGTGGCTCCCACTCCTCTGCGTGCCGGCTTGGACGAACGGCACCCGGGATCACGGTTGCGATGTCCCATGCCCGACACACGCGTCATGGGTCACGGTGCACCGCGCACGTCTGCACACTAACGCGAACGCAAGAGGCGCGTCAATCCGAACACAAACGGTCACGAGGCCCGTTCGGAACGCGCACCGGGACGCTCCGTTCGCCGGCGACACGGCCACCGAGTGTCTTGCTCTTCGCCGGCGCACGGCCGGCCGCTCTTCGGCGCGGATGCGCCCGCGAGGGGCCACGGGGTGATCGCGAGAGGCGGGCAGGTTGTCGACACGCCCGCGAGCAGTCACGAAGAGAACCCGGAAACGAACACCAAACCAGACATATACAAAACACAACCGGCTTGACGTCGAACGACCTTGTGCTAGCCTGTCGGACGAACGTCGCGCATCTCGCATCGCCCGCATGGGGCCGCCCGGCCGCGCCCCTCGGGACGGGCCGGCAGCGCCCGGCGCCACCCGTCCGGCATGGCCGGGCGCCAATCTCTTGGAGGACCGCCCGTGACCACCGGCCAGGACATCAGGCTCAAGCGACTCTTCGACGGGGGTGGCAACGTCGTCGTCGTCGCGGTCGACCACGGCCTCTACAACGGCCCCCGCCCCGGCTTCGAGGACCTCCGGCCGGTCGTCGATCGCCTCGGCGGCGCGGACGCGATCCTCCTGGCGCCGGGCATGGTCGCGCACGTGAGCTCCGTCTTCGAGCGACGCGGAGCCCCGGCGATGATGCTGCGGCTGAACTGGGGGACGCAGTACGCCACCCAGTGGGGATACCACGAGAGCCGTAGCGTCCCGATGATCTCCGCCGCCCAGGCCGTCGCGCTCGGCGCGGACATCGTGCTCGCCGGCATGTCGATCAGGACCGGCTCGGAGGCGGTGGACGCGGAGAACGTGGCCCAGGTCGCTGCGTGCGTCGCCGAGAAGCGCGTCGTGGGCGTGCCGCTCGTCGGCGAGGTCTACCCGGCCGGCCACGAGGACATCCCGCCGGAAGAGCGCCACGAGCAGATCGCCATCGGGTGCCGGATCGTCGCCGAGCTCGGGGCGGACCTCGTGAAGACGTTCCACACCGGCGCCCGGTTCGCCGAGATCGTCCGCTCCACGCCCGTCCCGATCCTGGCGCTCGGCTCGCAGAAGACGCCCCGCGAGCTGGACGCGCTCGAGCTTGCGGCGACCGCGGTGCGCGACGGCGCGCGCGGCGTCGTGTTCGGGCGCAACGTGGTCGGCGCACGGAGCCCGGAGCGCTTCCTCGAGGCACTCCAGGAGGTCGTGAAGCAGGGCGCGGAGCCGGGTGCGGCCGCCGAGAAGCACGGCCTCGAGTAGCACGGGAGTCCCGTCCCGGTGCGCCACCTGATCGGGCTCGACGTCGGCACGACCGCGGTCAAGGCCGGGCTTCTCGCCGACGACGGCCGCATGGTCGCCGTCGCGGCCGAGGAGTACCGCCTCGACCACCCGGCGCCGGATCGCGCCGAGCTCCACGCCGAGCTCTACTGGCATGCCGCCACCTCGGCGATCGGGCGCGTCCTCGCGGCCACCGCCGTCGACCCGTCGACCGTCGCGGCGATCGGCGTGTCCAGCCAGGGCGAGACCGTCACCCCCGTCGATGCGCGCGGACAGGCCGTGGGGCCCGCCATCGTGTGGCTCGACAACCGCGCGCTCGCCGAGGCGCGCGAGATCGGCGAGCGGTTCGATGCGGCCGCGATCTACGACGCGACCGGCGTCCCCGCGGTCGTCCCGACATGGCCGGCGTGCAAGATCCTCTGGCTGCGACGCCACGAACCGGCCACCTTCGCCGCCGCCAGCCGCTTCCTCCTCGTGGAGGACCTCATCCTCCACGGGCTCACCGGCCGGTTCGTCTCGGAGGGCGGCGTCGCGTGCACATCGCTGCTCTATGACATCCGGGCGCATGGCTGGTGGCCGCCCATGCTCGAGGCGGTCGGGATCGGGCCGGAGCGGCTCCCCGAGCTCATCCGGCCGGGCGAGGTCGCGGGCACGCTGTCGGCCTCCGCGGCGGAGGCGCTGGGCCTGCCGCGGTCGGTCCTCGTCGTCGCCGGGGGCATGGACCAGGGCGCCGGCGCCGTCGGCGTCGGGAACGTCGGCGCGGGCGTCGTGTCGGAGAGCACCGGGGGGGCGCTCACGGTGCAGGCATCGGTGGCCCGCCCCGACGGTGACCCGACCCGGCAGACGCCGGTCTACGTCCATTCGGCGCCCGATCGCTACCTGTACTGCCCGGTCTGCCCCACCGGTGGCATGGCACTCACCTGGTTCCGCGACCGTTTCGGCGGCGAGGAGATGGCGCGGGCCGCGGTCGATGGGACGAGCGCGTACGACCTGCTCACGTCGCTCGCGGCCGAGGTCCCGCCCGGGGCGGAGGGCCTCACGATGCTCCCCCACCTCGCCGGTGCGTTCAGTCCCGAGTACGAGCCGGAGGCGCGTGCCGCCTTCTACGGGTTCACGCTCCGGCACGGGAAGGGCCACGCTGTGCGCGCCATCCTCGAGGCGATCGCGTTCATGCTCCGCCGCAACCTCGAGCTCCTCGAGGCCGCGGGGGCACCCGCGACCGAGGTCCGGTCACACGGCGGCGGGTCGCGGAGCGGGCTGTGGAACCGGATCAAGGCGGACGCCTGCGGGCTCCCCGTCGTCACGCTCGAGGGCGAGGACGCGGCGCTGCGCGGGGACGCGATGCTCGCGGGCGTGGCGGCCGGCGTGTTCGCGGACCTCGGCGCGGCGAGCGCCGCGGCGGTGGCGACCAAAGACCGGTACGAGCCCGACCCGGCCGCCCGGCCGGCCTATGACGAGGCGTACGCTCGGTACCTCATGCTCTTCGACGCGGTCCGGCCGATGTTCGCGCCGGACCGGACATGACGCGACACGCGACGGACAGACGAGACGACGGGAGGAACACGATGGCGGCGAAGGCGAAGATCGGCGTCCTGGTCATGGCGCTCCTCGAGGACGACTACAACAAGACGGCGCACATGCGGCCGGCCGCGACGGCGGCCGCGCAGGAGATCGCCGACACGCTCGCCCAGTACGGCGACGTCGTCCACGCGGGGCTCGTGGAGGAGGAGCACCAGGCCGCCGCGGCCGCGCGACTCTTCAACGCCGAGGACGTGGACATCATCGTCGCGTGCGAGCTCGCCTATACGAAGGGGCTCATCCCTGCCCGCGTGCTGCTCGACACGACCGCGCCGGTGCTCGTCTGGAACACCCAGAAGGTCCGCCGCCTGGGCGAGGACGACGGCTTCGACGTCGTCATGCTCAACTCCGGCATGGCCGGCATGCCCGAGCTCACGGCCGTCCTCATCCGCACGGGCCGCGACTTCACGATGGTCACGTCCCACTGGGACGACCCCGACGGCCGCCGCCGCCTCCGCGAGACGATCCAGGCCGCCGCGATCCGCCGGCGCCTGAACGAGGCGCGCATCGCGCTCGTCGGCCACCACTTCGAGGGCATGACGGACCTCATGTTCGACGGGCTCTCGCTCCGCCAGGACGTGGGCCCGGTCGTGTGGCCGCTGGAGCCGGAGAAGATCGCGGTCCGCTTCGGCGAGATCCCGCAGGCGGACGTGGACGCGCTCGTCGCCGCCGAGAGCGCGAAGTACGCGGTCGAGATGGAGCCCGAGCTGTTCGAGCGCTCCGTCCGCCTCGCGCTCGCGCTCGAATCCGTGACGAAGGAGCACGGGTTCGACGCCTTCACCGCCTTCGACCAGGTCTGGCTCACCGACCCTCGCATCGGCATCATCCCGTCGTACGGGACCGGCCGCCTCTGCGAGATCGGCATCCCGGCGTCGCCCGAGGGTGACGTCAACACGGCCGTCGCGCAGCTGATCATGCAGGAGCTCGCCGGGACCGCGACCACGCTGGAGAACTACGTCATCGACTTCGACAACGAGGCGGTGATGTTCAGTCACGACGGGCACGGGAACCCCGCGATGGAGACACCCGGCGCCGTGAAGGTGAAGCACTCCATCTACTACCAGGGCGTCCACGGGTTCGGGGCCGGCTTCGAGTTCGCATACGAGCCCGGGCCCATCACGAACCTCGCGCTGGTGACGGTGGGCGAGGGCGTGTGGCGGTTCGTCATCTCCGAGGGCGAGCTGCTCCCGTTCCCGCCGCGCCCCATCTCCGCGCCGCAGACGCTCTTCCGCCACGACACGCTCCCCATCGCGGACTGGTGCGACGCGTGGTGCCAGGCCGGGGCCACGCACCACATGGGCGCCGCACGCGGCCGCTGGACGAGCCAGCTCGTCGCTCTCGCGGACATGCTCGGCATCGACGCCGTGATCGTGTGACCGACGCCCGCGGCGTGGACGCCGTCGACGGCATGACGGGGGCCCGCGCCCCGCGCATCCGCCCGCCCATCTTCGAGATGGGCCTGAAGGGGTACATGTGGGGCGCGGACGCCGTCCGCCTCGCCGAAGCGGCCGACCGCCTCGCCCGGGAGCTCGACGTCCGGATCGTCTTCGACCCCCAGCACGTCGACATCCCGGCCGTCGTGGCGGCGACGCACGACCTCCTCGTGTTCGCACAGCACATGGACCCCGTGCCCGTTGGGCGCGGGGTCGGCTACGTGCTCGCCGAGGCCCTCCGCGACGCGGGTGCGGTGGGGACGCTCCTGAACCACGCCGAGCACCGGCTGACGCTCGCGGACATCGACCGCTCGATCGGTCGGGCGCGCGAGACGGGGCTCGCGACGATCGTCTGCTGCGACTCCCCGGAGGAGGCGGCGGCCGTCGCGATGCTCGGCCCGGACATCGTGCTCGCGGAGCCGCCGGACCTCATCGCGACCGGCCGGTCCGCCGCCACGGAGCTCCCGGGGTTCGTCGAGCGGGCCGTGGAGCTCGTCGGCCGCATCGACCCGTCGGTCGTCGTCATGTGCGGGGCCGGGGTGCGGACCCCGGAGGACGCCGCACGGATGATCGCGCTCGGGGTGGGTGGCACGGGCTCGACGAGCGCGATCCTGAAGTCGGAAGACCCCATCGCGACGATGACCGCGATGATCGAGGCGGTCCACCGCGCGTGGACAGAGAGGACAGGACACCCATGACCGTCCACCACGAGGTCGCCGCGGTCCACAGCGACCTGCGCAAGCCGATGTTCCACGACGTGACCGCCGCGGCCGCGGAGGCGGTCGCCGGGTCCGGGATCGGGATGGGCACGATCACCGTCTACTCCCAGCACACGACCTGCAGCGTGATCATCCAGGAGGAATCACACGACAGGCTGTTCGACGGGACCGAGCACCTCCTCCAGGACATGCTCGATCGGCTCGAGGTGCTCGTCCCCACGTGCCGGCACGAGGGCCAGTACCTCCACCCGGGTCCGAAGCACATCGCGCACGCGACGCAGGACCTCGGGGAGCAGGCCGTCTGGAGCCTCAACACCGACGCCCACATCCGGTCGGGGCTCGTCGGCCGGTCGGAGACGATCCCGGTCGTCGACGGGCGCATGGAGCTCGGTGAGTTCGGCCGCATCTACTTCGTCGACTTCGACGGCATGCGGTCGCGCGACCGGACGGTGCACTTCACGGTGATGGGCGAGTAGCCGGTCGCCCGGCTCGGCGAGGCGGGCGAGTAGTCGGTCGCCCGGCTCGGCGAGGCCCGGAGCGATCGCACGGCCCGGTGGCGTCAGCCGTCCGCGGGCAGTCGCGCCGGCCCGGGACCCCAGGCCTCGGGCCCGCAGATGAACGTCCGGGCGCGCGGCGGCGCGATCGAGCCCGGGACCGCCGCGACGGCCGCGAGCCACGCCGAGATGTCGTCGAACGTCTCCCACCGGAGGTACGGGATCTCCTCCGCCTCGCACAGCTCGACGAGTCGATCCTTCGCGAACACGGTGTCCGCGTGTGCAGCGGCGTAGCGGTCGCTCATCCCGTCGCCGACGAACGCCACGTGGCGCCCGCGCGCCTGGTGGGCGAGGACGCGCTCGCGCTTGCACGTGCCGCAGACGAGGAACGTCGGGTTGCCGGCGGGGAAGGCGAGCGCCGGGCCGGCCGCGCTCCAGGTCATCTCCGCCGTCGAGATCGGCAGGTCGGGGACGCCGATCCGCACAAGGTTGTGGCCGACGTAGAAGCCGAAGCCGTCGCTGACGACCTCGAGCGTGGCGCCGAGCTCCCGTGCCCGGTCGACGAACGTCGGGAACGTCGGGTCGTGCGGCTGCGCCTCCGCGATCGCATGGAGGGGCAGCGGATCTGCCGGCAGGAACGGGAGGAACCCCAGGAGGTTCTCGCGCGACCCGATGCGCCCATCCATGTAGGCCGCGTCGAGCCGCTCCCACCCGGGTCGCACCGCGCGATCCGTCGCGATCCTGTCGAGGACGTCCGTGCGGCAGATCGTGCCGTCGTAGTCCATGAGGATCGCGAGCGGGAGGCGGGCGCCCCCCTGCGCCGCCCGGTCGGGGAGGCCGCTCGACGTCATGCGGGCCGGAGGCGCCGCAGCCACGCGGGCAGCGCGACGTCGCGCCGGGAGAGGAGCACGCCGCCAACGATGACGACACCGCCCGCGATCTCGCCGGGGCGGATCTGCTCACCGAGCGCGATCGCGCCCATGAGCACCGCGAGCGGCGCCATGAGGAACTGGATGTTCGCGAAGCGGATGGGGCCGAGGGCGGGGATCGCCCTGGAGACGAGGACCTGCGAGAGCCCGACGGCGAAGAGGCCCGAGTACGCGAGCGCGAGCAGGGCGCCCGGCTGGAGGTAGGAGCCCGGGTCCCGGAGGAGATCGGGGGCGGCGAACGGGGACAGCCAGATGGCCCCGAACGTCACCGCCCACGCCGCGACGGCCACGGCGGAGACCCGCCGGAAGACGGGCGTGCCCACGGCCACGTAGATGGCCCAGCACGCCGCCGCGCCGAGGGTCAGCGCGTCGCCGACCCCGGCCGTCTCGAGATGAAACCCGCTCTCCGACGAGACGATGAACGCGATCCCGATGAGGGCGAGGGCGACCCCGGCGGCCTTGCCCCACGTGAAGCGGTCCGCGCCCACGAGGACGGCCAGGAGCGCGATGAGCGCCGGTGCCGAGCCGATGATGAGCGCGGAATCGCCGGCGGACGTCGTGAGGAGCGCCGTGCCCCAGAGCAGCTGGTAGAGGGAGAACCCCACGGCTCCGAGCGCGGCCATCGCCACGAGGTCGCGGCGCGGGAGCGCGATCGTCCCGGTCCTGGCGCGCAGCACCACGAGGAGCGGGACGGCCGCGACGACCATGCGGAGGAAGTTGAACCCGGCCGGAGCCGTCTCCGAGACGGCGAGCTTGACCACGACGTAGTTCGCCGCCCAGAGGAACATGACGAAGAGGACGCCCGCCTCGGCCGACCGCCTGTCTCCCCAGGCGGCCGCCACCACGTCCGGCGCCGACGCCACGATCGCCGGCGGAACGAAGAGGTCGGGCTCGGCTCCGAGCCCGACCTCAGGGATGTCACGCGCCGCGGGCCCGTCGGCCCGCAGGGGTCCGATCGTCAGACGCCCTCCTGCTCCAGCTCGAGCGCCTCTTCGTCGGCCTCCTCGGTGAGCTTGAGCCAGATGAAGAGGCCCGCCAGGACGACCAGCGGTACGACGACGAGCAGCGCCGTGAGGAGCGCCAGCACCGCTCCGAGGATCTTCAGGAACTTCATCCGCCGCACCTCCTGGGGACGGCCCCCCTGGGGGCCGAAGTCACGCCGGTCCCGCGTCCTTCTTCGCGGCGTCCGCCGCGCGAAGCGCTGGCCCCTTGGCGATCAGGCTTTCGATGTCCTCGCGAGTGAACTCGATGATGGTGTGGGTGACAGCGACAGGACCGCCAGGCAGGATCCGGAGGACGAACGCGCCGTCCTGCTCGAGGAAGAAGATGTCGCGTGGTCGCTGGTCGTCGAGGTAGCGGCCCACGACGCGCAGCGCCCTCTCATAGTATCCCGCCCGCTCCCAGTCCGGGGCGATCTGGCCCGAGCCGCGGCGCGCTCGGGCCTCCTCGAGGAACCGCGCGATGTCATCGTCCACGAAGGTCAGGGTCACCTTGGCGCCGCGGCCAAGTCGATCGCTGTGCAGGCCGCCCGCCTCGGGCTCGACGACGAGTCCCTGCACGACGAACCCTTCGGGCACTTCGAGGAGGAGGCACTCCCGCAACCCCCGCGCGTCGAGAACGGCCCCGATCGATCGGAGCACCTCCTCGAACTCCCGCCGAGGGCTCCCCTCGTAGATGCGCATCGCCGACCCTCCGATGCCGTGCGATCCGGCGGATGCGGCCGATGCCGCTCGATCGCGCGCCCGCACGGGCCGCGGGCGAGCGTGTCTGTCGGTCCTCGACGGCACGCGCCCGCTCGTCCACGTGAGTGTACGGACCGGCGGACCGCGGGACAAGGCGGACGGTCGTACCGCGTTCGTCCCCCGGATCCCGCGCGCCTCGATCGCGAGCGGATCCGAGCGGTCTCTCACGAGCGTCCCTCCGATCAGATGCGTGCTAGCGCGACCGCCAGCTGCGCCGCGACCCGCGCGTCGTTGACGATGAGTGCCCTGTTCGCGCGGACCGACGCGCCGCCGGTGACCTCCGCGATGCGGGCGAGCAGCCACGGCGTGAGCTTCGGTCCACGGACCCCAGCGGCGTCGGCGTCCGCGATCGCCCGTGCGATGGCGGCGCGCGCGGCCTCGAGCGGCAGCTCGTCGGCCGCCGGGACGGGCACGCAGACCAGCAGGCCCGACCCGAGGCCCAGGGCGAGGTGCGTGCGGACCAGCGTCGCGGCGCCCTCCACATCGGGGACCGATCCCGGCGCCGGGATCCCGCTCCGACTCGAGTAGAAGCCGGGCATCTCATCGGTCCCGATGGCGAAGACGGGGACGCCGCGCGTCTCGAGGTACTCGAGGGTGAGTGGAACGTCGAGGATCGCCTTGGGGCCGGCGCAGACGACGGCGACCGGCGTGCGCCCGAGCTCCTCGAGGTCCGATGACACGTCGAGCGTCGCGGTCGCGGGGCGGCCTCCACCCGACGGATCGGCGGCCACCGGGGACCCGAACGCGCCGCGGTGGACGCCTCCGATCCCGCCCGTCGCGAAGACCGCGATCCCGACCGCGTGAGCCGCGATCATGGTGGCGGAGACCGTGGTGCCGGCCCACCCGCCGGCCGCGAGCGCCACGGCCAGCGTGGGTCGGCTCGCCTTCCGCGCCCCGCGGACCGTGGCGAGCTCGGCGAGCGCCTCCGCCTCGAGCCCCACGGCGACCCGCCCGGCGCGGACCGCGATGGTCGCCGGGACCGCCCCGGCGGCGCGGACGGCAGCCTCGGCGGCGCGCGCCACGTCGAGGTTCTCAGGGTACGGGAGTCCGTGCGTGACGAGAGTGGACTCGAGGGCGACGACCGGACGGCCGGCGGCGAGCGCGGCGGTCACCTCCGGCGCGAGATCGACGAACGCAGCGACGCCTGGGGATCGGGGCTGGAGGGTCATGGCGATACGGTAGCGCCGGCGATGACATGTCGCGCCGCTCCCCGCCGCGCCGTCGCCGGCGCTACGCTGGCCCTGGCCGGCCGCCCTGGTCCGCGGCGCGGGACGATCGAAGGCAGGGGTGACGGCGATGGCCGGTCCGAGGACGATGACGCGGGGACGTCGCGAAGGCGGTTCAGGTCGGCCGGGACGGCCGGTGACGCCCGCCGTCGTTCGGCGGCAGGTCGTCCTCGAGGATCACGACCTCGCGCCGAACGGTGCCGCCGCGGTCGTCGTGTCGCGGTCGGTCCACGGGGATTCCTACCGGTCGCACGTCTGGCTGGTCCCGCTCGACGGCTCGCCGGCCGCGACCGGCGGCGATCGCGGCGGACCGGGCGTCCGTGCGCTCACCCGTGGCGACGTCCGCGACACGGCCGCGCGGATGTCGCCGGACGGTCGCCGGGTCGCCTTCATCCGGGGCTGGCCGAATGACGTGGACCGGCCGTCGGCCATCCTCGTCCTCGACCTCGACAGCGGCGAGCCGTGGACGCTCGTCACGTCATCTCACGGCGTCTCCGAGCTCGCCTGGTCGCCCGACGGTCGGCGGCTCGCCTACGTCGCGGCCTCCGACCCACTCCGGACGATCATCGGGAAGGAGACGAGGGGCCGCTCCCCGACCGGGCGTCGCATCACGCGGATCGACTGGCGGTGGGACGGCCACGGTCACCTCGATCGCTGGGACCACCTGTGGGTCGTCGCGGTGCGAGAGGGCGCCCGGCCGCGCCGCCTCACGCGCGGCGACTGGGGCGTCAAGGAGGCGGCGTGGTCGCCGGACGGGACCACGATCGCGTTCGTCGCGGACCGCGGCCCCGAGGCGGACCTCCATCCGCGACCCGCCATCCACGCCGTCGCGGCCGTCGGCGGCGAGCCGGGCGAGCTCCTCGTGCTCGCAGGCTCCGCGGGACATCCCGCCTGGTCGCCGGACGGCCGCTTCGTCGCGTGCATCGGCGTCGACGTCCCCGACCCCCTCGATGACATCTCGCCGACCATCTTCGTGGGCCCCGCCGATGGCTCGCGCCCCGCGGCCGCACTTGCACCGGCGCTCGACCGGCCAGTGGGCGCGCTGCAGGACACCGACCTCAACGGCTGGTCGAGCGACTCGCGACCCGGCCCGGCATGGGACGGCCCGGGGCGGATCGTGGCGCTCGTCACGGACCGCGGGCGGGCGGTCCCGTGGGCCTTCCCCGTGGAACCCGCGACGGGCCTCGCGGCGGGCGAGCCTGCGCCGGTCACCCGCCGGGACGGGCGCCAGGCCGTCGTCGATGGGGCGTGCTGGACGCTCGTCGTACGCGGTGGGACCGTCTCCGTGCTCGGCACTCTCGACGACCGACCCCAGGAGCTCATGACCGTCGCGGCGGACGGGTCGTTCCGGGCGCGGACCGCGATCGGCTCCGCGTGGCGTCGCGGGCTCCTCGTCCCCGAGATGCGCCGGCTCGACGCGCCAGGGGGTGGAGGACCGATCACGTGCTGGCTCGCCTCGCCGCCAGGGGCCGGAGAGGCCGCCCTGCCGATGGTCGTGGACGTCCACGGGGGACCGCTCGGCGCGTGGGCGCCCGCCCCGTCGCTCGAGGTGCAGATGCTCGTGTCGCGCGGCTACCGGGTGCTCCTGCCGGACATCCGCGGCTCCGCGAGCTACGGCGCCGACTGGATCCGGCCCCAGCTCGGGGACACGGGCGGCGTCGACGCCGCGGACGTCCATGCGGCCGTGGACCACGTAGTGGCGATCGGGCTCGCGGACGCATCGCGCCTCGGCGTCCTCGGCCTCTCCTATGGCGGATTCATGGTGGACTGGCTCGTCGCCACGTCGGACAGGTTCCGGGCCGCGGTCAGCGAGAACGGCGTGGCCAACCAGGTCTCGACGTGGGCCAACAGCGACTCCGGCCCCGAGTACTGCCGTTCGGCGTTCATGGGCGACACCCTCACGCGGGCCGGCGTGGAGAAGCTCTGGCGCCAGTCGCCGCTCGCACACGTGGCGGAGATCCGCACTCCCCTTCTCATGCTCCAGGCCGAGGCCGACCGGCGCTGCCCGGCGCCGGACGCGGAGCAGCTGTTCGTCGCCCTGAAGGTGCTCGGGCGAGAGGTGGAGTACGTCCTGTACCCGGACGAGTACCACGTGTACGCGATGACCGGTCGGCCGGACCGGCGGGTGGACCGGATGACGCGGATGCTCGACTGGTTCGACGCGCACATGGGGAGCTGAGTGCGGCAGCAAGGTGACTTCTCGTGGAGGTGATCCTCGTGCTCACGCGAGCCCGACACGTACCAGTCTGAGCACAGGCGTTGCCTCCAACGAAGCCATCTCGCTGCCGTACATGGCCGACCGTGACTGACGTATCGGGGCGGGGACGCCTGCGGCTCGTGCGGGCCGTGCCGGGCGGGTACCGGATCGCCTCCCGCACCAGCCCAGCGCGGAGGCCGCACGCCGGCGGCCGACGAAGGCCGGCGCGTGACTCGGTCGGGAGGCATGGGCGGGGAGGGACCGCTCCGCCGGGAAGAGGCCGAGTCTCGCACGCCGGCTACGCGACGCTCGACCGTCCGCTGTGTCGCCCGGCCCTTGACGGGCACCTGACCGCGACGCACGGTCATCGCGGCGGGAGGCGTCGACGCGCGGCCCATACCCCCGGCCGCCGGGACCGCGCCGAGCCACTGGCGAGACCGACCTGCAGTGTGCGTCCCCGGAGGGCATCGTGGAAACGCACAAGGCGTCATGGCGCAGGCGGACGGTCGCCGCCGCGGCGGCGGCTCTGCTGCTCGTGCCGATGCTGGGGGTCATGCCTGCCGCGGCGACGACGGGGACGTGGTCGCTCACGCAGAGCACGACCCTCGATGCCGACTACACCGGGAACGTCGTCATCAAGACCGACGGCGTGACCCTCGACTGTGCCGGTCACACCATCCACGGACCCGGCGCCGCCGACATGGTCGCAGGGGTCTTCATCGACGGCGCGGACGGGGTCACCGTGACGCGGTGCGTCATCACGGGCTTCACCGCGGCGGCCGGCGACAACGGCATCTTCGTGCGTGACTCGAGCGCCGGTACGATCTCGGGCAACACCGCGACCGACAACCACGGCCAGGGCATCGTCCTGCAGAGGAGCGACGGCGCCGTCGTGAAGGGCAACACGGCCATCGGGAACGGCGCGAACGGCATCCACACGACCGACTCGGATGACGTCACCGTCTCGGGCAACACCGTGACCGGCAACGCCGAGCACGGCATCCATGTCCTCAGGGCGGTCGGCGGCAACATCATCGGGAACACGAGCCGCTCGAACGCCTCCCTCGGCATCGCGGTCACGAGCTCGACCCGTATCCTGGTCAAGGGGAACACCGCCACCGGGAACACCCATTGGGCCGGGATCGCCCTCGGCATGGGCACGACCGCCTCGACCGTCGTCGGCAACACGGCGGACCGCAGCGACCAGGGCTTCGAGGTCACGGACTCGAGCGGCAACACGCTCACGGGCAACAGCGCCACCGGGAACACCCACAACGGGTTCGTGCTGGCCAACGGCGCCCGCGGCAATGTCCTGACGAAGAACACCGCCAACAAGAACCACGACGGCGGGTTCGTGCTGGTCGGGGCCACCGTGAACCGGCTCACCCGCAACACCGCGAACGGCAATGCCAGCCACGGCTTCGTGGCTGTCGAGGGAGCGAGCAGGAACACCTTCAGCCAGAACAGCGCTCACCACAACGCCGCCCGGGATGCCGTGGACGACCGGTCGGGCAAGGGCGATGTCTGGCTCCGGAACAGCTTCGGCACGACCTCCGGGATCTGACGGTCGCCCCCTCGGGATGGGCTGCACGGCGAAACGACCTCCCTCGCGACGGCCCATGTCGTCTGACCTTCCTCGCGGGGCGGCCCCACGGTCGCGATGTTCCCGACCACCGACCGCGTGATCGAGCGCCACGACCGCAACTGGAACTGCGTGCAGCGGCAACGTGACGTCTCGTGGAGGTCATGCGCGCATGCTCGCGCCGCCGCTTCGGAGCACGTCGTTTGCGTGAGGGATACCTCCAACGACGTCATCTTGCTGCCGCACTCGTGGGGAGCTGACGAGGACCACCGCGAGTGTCAGCGCAGGGCGAGCTCCCGTCGCGGCGTCGCGAGCTGGCGGGCGGCGGCCCGGTTGCCGGCGACCGCTCCGCGCCGAAGGGCGACGGCCGCGGGAGCGCCCGATCGGACCGCACCGAGCCAGCCCACGAGGAACCCCGCGTCGAACGCGTCGCCCGCGCCGGTCGTGTCCGCCGTGGCGACCGGTCGGGTCACCACGTCCACGGCCGAGCCGCTGCCGCGGTCGAGGACGCGCGCGCCGAGCGCGCCGCGCTTCACGACGACGGCGGGCGCGATCTCGAGGAGCGGCGAGGCGTCCGGGACGCCGAGCAGCTGCGACACCTCGGACTCGTTCGCCAGGAGGAGGTCGGGCGCGGCGGCGCGCAGGAGGTCGAGAGCCGCGGACCGCCCGCGCGCGAGCAGCGGCTCGGCGGACGCGAGGTCCACCGAGACGCGGGCGCCGGCCTCGCGCGCCATCGCGATCGCAGCCATGCCGGCGCGGCCGAGCGGGTCGCCGAGCAGCGAGTACGCGGGCACGTGGAGGACCTCGGCGCGCGCGAACCACGCCGCCCGGAGATGGTCGGGACGCAGCTGTTGGGCAGCGCCCCGGTCGGCGACGAAGGATCGCTCGCCGTCGGGGGCCACGACGACGCCGATCCGTGCCGTGCGCTCGCCGGCGACGCGAACCGCGCGGACGGTCACGCCGCGTGCCGCCATCTCCGCGACGAGCGCCCGTCCGAGCCCGTCGCGCCCGACGGCGCAGACGAGCGTCGCGCGAGCGCCGAGCCGGGCGACCCAGCCGGCGGTGTTCGCGGCCGAGCCGCCCTGGCGGATCGACACGTGTCCGGGCACGTCCGTGCCGCGCGCGAGCGGGCGCTCGGGGGCGAGCACGACATCCGCTGCGAGGTCGCCGACGACGACGACGCGGATGGGCCCGGGAGCGTCGCGGAGCATGCGGATCGACCTCGGGTGATCTCTACCTGCCCATCGGCAGCCGGTCCGTCGTCCGAACGGCGGGGTTCGGGAGCACCTGATCCCGCACGGCCGCCAGCAGGTCGTGGTGGAAGCCGATGAACGCCCGGAGCGTGCGGACCCTCGCCCCGTTCGTGTCGAACTCCTCCGGCGCGAGGCCGTCCGGCTCGCAGGCGCGGCGGAAGTCGGGGATGCGCTCGGTGAGCGCCGCGATAAGGGCGGGGTCCACGGGCAGGTCCATGCGCGGTTCCGGCACCATGCCGCTCCCGTTGGACCGCGCCTGCCATCGCGGCGTCAGGGTCATCGCGATGTCCCTGCCTTCAAGACCTCGAGGAGGGAGCCAGGGTTCGCCGTGGCGCCGCTCGCTCCCTGCGCGACGGCGCGGGCGAGATCGACCACGTCGCTCGAGTCGTTCCGCCAGTCGGTAGGCGTCTCACGCGACGTGCGGAGGAGCGGGCTCTCCGCGGTCATCACGCTCACGCGACCCCTCCGTCCCCCAGCGTCGCGTCGCAGACCCGGAAGCCCGCGAGGTCCTCGAGGACGGTGAGCAGGCCCGAGTGATCGTAATCGGCGCGACCGGCTGCGGCCGCGGCCCGCATGAGCTGCTCGACGAGAGCCGCGGCCGGCAGGGCGACCTGCGTCTCGCCGCCGAGCTCCATCGCGTTCTTCAGGTCCTTCTGGTGGAGACGGATGCGGAACCCGGGGTCGAAGTGCCCCGTGAGCATGTTCTCGCGCCGGAGCTCGAGGACCTTCGTGGCCGCCAGGCCGCCCTGGAGCACGTCGGCGATGCGTCCGGGGTCCACGCCTGCCTTGGCACCGAGCAGGAGCGCCTCGGAGACCGCCTCGATCACGACCGCGACGACGACCTGGTTGCAGACCTTGACGACCTGCCCAGCGCCCGCGGGCCCCACGTGGACGATCGTCTTGCCCATCGCCGACAGGATGGGGAGGGCGCCCGCGAACCCGGCCGCGGTGCCCCCGACCATGATCGAGAGGGTCCCCGCGATCGCGCCCTTGTCGCCGCCGCTCACGGGGGCGTCGAGGATCTCCGCCCCGCCGGCCGCTGCCCGTCCCGCGAGATCGCGCGCTGTGGCGGGCGCGATCGAGCTCATGTCGATCGCGAGCCATCCGGGGCGGATCGCCTCGAGGGCGCCGTCGGGGCCGAGGTAGACCTCGCGCACCTGGGGCGAATCCGGGAGCATCGTCACGAGGACGTCGGTCGCCGCTGCCACGCCCCGTGGTGTCGTCCCCGCGGTCGCGCCCTCGGCGACGAGCGCGTCGACGCCGGTGCGGTCCACGTCGTGGACGACGAGCGGGTACCCGGCGCGCAGCAGGTTGCGCGCCATCGGGCGACCCATGATCCCGAGGCCGATGAAGCCGATCGAGGGTTTCGTCTCCATGGGGTGACCTTTCGGTACGGGCGGCGTGACCGCGTGCAAGCGTGGATGGCGGTCGTCGGGGAGAGGACGCCCCCAGCCTATCAGCGCGACGGCATCGAGCATGCGGTGTGCGCCGCGTCCCGCGACCGGCGGCGAGCGTCGGTCACGCCCCGAACGGGACCGGGAGCAGACCGTGCACGCCGGGGCGGCACCGGAAGAGCCCGCCGGCGAGCGGCTCGCGCGCGAGGTCGGCGGGCTCGAGATCCTCGCGGGCGGTCGTGATGTAGAGGTCGCCGAGATCCTCGCCGCCGAACGTGCAACTCGACACCTGCGAGACGGGCAGGTCCACGCGGCCGACGACCTCCCCGTCGGGGGCGACCCGGACGACGCACCCCGCGCCCCAGCGTGCCACCCACACGTGACCCTCGGCGTCCACGGTCAGGCCGTCGGGGACGCTCCCGTCATCGGGGAAGCGCACGAGCGTGCGGCCCTCGCCCATCGTGCCGGTGGCCACGTCGTACGGGTACTCGCGCACCTCGCACCACGCGGAGTCGAGGAAGTACATCAGCCGTCCGTCGAGGCTCCAGCCAAGGCCGTTGGGGATGGCCAGCCCCGCCATGCGCGTGACCACGAGGTGGTCGGGATCGACGCGCAGGAGGGAGCCGGCGCCCGCGGCACCGTCGGCGGCCATCCGACCCACCCAGAACCTGCCCGCCGGGTCGCACTTCCCGTCGTTGCTGCGGAGCGGACGACCGGCAGCGGGTGCGAATCGGACGCGGCTCTCGACGCGCCCCGTGCCGGGGTCGAGCACGGCCAGGCCGTTGGCGAGGGCGACCAGCAGCGTCCCGTCGGGGCGGAGGGCCACGGCGCCGACCTCGGAGCCGACCGGCAGCGTGCGGTCCGACCCGTTCCGCGGGTCGAACCGATGGACGAGGCCGGCAGCGATGTCCACCCACCAGAGGACGCCGCGCGCGGCGTCCCAGACCGGGCCCTCGCCCACCGTGGCGCGGGCGTCCACGACGAGCTCGAGCGTCGCCTGGCCCTCCGTCGACATCACGTTCGGAGGCTCACGCGGACTCGACGGTCTCGTCGGGCCGGTCCTCGTTCGGCGCGACCGAGGCGAGAAGCAGGAGCGGCTCGCCGTCCGGGACGCGGATCGCATGGCGGATCCCGCGTCTCGCGAACATGAACGCGCCGGGGCCCACCTCGCGTTCCGGCTCGTCGCCGATGGTGAACAGCGCTCGACCGCCGATCACGAGGAAGATCTCCTCGGCGGCCGGATGGACGTGCGGCACGGTGGCAAAGCCGCCCGGCCAGCAGAGGAGCAGGACGCGCAGCGCCGGCGTGCCGACGAGGCAGGCGCGCCAGGGCGGCGGACCATGCTCGCCGGCGAGAGGCCCGAGGTCGAGGAACGGAAGCTCGATGGATCCGCCTTCCGCGACGAACGGCATCCGGTCACTCCCCCGTGCCGGGACTCGTGGTCAGGACGAGGACGGCTCGCCCACCGCACCGCGGGTCCCGATGGCGATGCTGCGGGTGCGGCCGGAAGGCCCGGCCCTCGTGGCACCGTACACCGACGCGGGCGGGTGCGCGACCCGCCCGGACGCGCGAGGCTTGCCGGGACCCTCCGGGATCTAGAATGGGGTCCGGGCCTGCGCGCCCCGCGCGCGCCCCCCAATCGGCCACGTACCGGCGCCGGGGTGACCTGCCCGTCGGCCACATCGGAGCGCGCACCGCATGGCACTCACCGAGGAGCAGCTCGACCGCCTCGCGGTCGGCACGATCCGGACCCTCGCGATCGACACGGTCCAGCAGGCGAACTCCGGGCACCCCGGCGCGCCGATGGGGATGGCTCCGATGGCGTACGTCCTGTGGACGCGGTTCCTCCGGCACGCACCCAACCATCCCGACTGGCCGGACCGCGACCGGTTCGTGCTGTCCGCCGGGCACGCGAGCGCGCTCCTCTATGCCCTCCTCCACCTCACCGGGTACGACCTCCCGCTCGCGCAGCTCGAGCGGTTCCGGCAGTGGGGCTCGCTGACCCCCGGACACCCGGAGTGGGGCCTGACGCCGGGCGTGGAGGCCACCACCGGCCCCCTCGGGCAGGGCTTTGCGAACGGGATCGGCATGGCGATCGCCGAGCGCCGCCTCGCCGCGGAGTTCGACCGCGACGGCCACCCGGTCGTGGACCATCGCGTGTACGGGATCGTGAGCGACGGTGACCTCCAGGAGGGGATCTCGTCGGAGGCGGCGTCGCTCGCCGGCCACCTGCGGCTCGGCCGGGTCGTGTACCTCTGGGACGACAACCGGATCCAGCTCGACGGCCCAACAGCCATGGCCTGGAGCGAGGACGTCCTCGCGCGGTTCGCCGCGTACGGGTGGCACACGAGCCGCGTGGACGACGGCAACGACCTCGCCGCGATCGAGGCGGCGGTCCACGCTGCCGTGGCCGACCCGCGGCCGAGCCTCGTCGCCGTCCGCACGCACATCGGCTTCGGGTCGCCGCACAAGCAGGACAGCCAGAAGGCTCACGGCTCGCCGCTCGGCGAGGACGAGGTCCGCCTGACGAAGGAGGCGTACGGCTGGGACCCCGACCGGCGGTTCTTCGTCCCGGACGACGTCGCGGGCTACATGTCGCGGGCGATCCTGTATGGCGAGGAGCTCATCGGGGCGTGGGAGCGCCGGATGGCGGCGTATCGGGCCGCGTTCCCGGCTGAAGCGCGGGAGCTGGAGCGGAGGCTCGACAGCGGGCTGCCCGCGGCCTGGCGCGACGCCCTGCCGGTCCATCCGGTCGGGAGCGCGATGGGGACGCGCAACGCGAGCGCCGACGCGATCACGGCGCTGGCCGGGCCGCTGCCGGAGCTGTTCGGCGGCTCCGCAGACCTCTCGGAATCGAACCTGACGGACGTGAAGGGCGCCGACGACTTCGAGGCCGACGAGGCCGGGCGCAACCTGCGCTTCGGCGTGCGCGAGCACGGCATGGGCGGCGTGGTCAACGGGATCGCCTACCACGGCGGGTTCATCCCGTACGCTGCCACGTTCCTCACCTTCAGCGACTACATGCGCGGCTCGGTGCGGGTCGCCGCCCTCGCGGGCCTCCACGTCGTGTACGTGTGGACCCACGACTCGGTGGGCCTCGGCGAGGACGGGCCCACGCACCAGCCGGTGGAGCAGGTGGCGGCGCTGCGCGCGATGCCGGGCCTGTGGGTCATCCGCCCCGCGGACGGCAACGAGACGTCCGCGGCCTGGGCAGCCGCGGTGGCACGGCACGACGGGCCGGTCGCGCTCGCGCTCACCCGCCAGAAGGTCCCCACGCTCCCGACGACCGCGGAGCGGGCGATGGCCGGGGTCGCACACGGCGGGTACGTCGTCCACGACGAGCCGCCCGCGACCGGCGGCGGGTCGGCGCTGCCGGACCTCGTGTACGTCGCGACCGGGTCGGAGGTCCACGTCGCCGTCGAGGCCGCGCAGGCGCTCGCGGCGGAGGGGATCCGCGCGCGCGTCGTGAGCCTGCCGTGCTGGGAGCTGTTCGAGCGCCAGGCCGCCGCGTATCGCGACGCGGTGCTGCCGCCGGCCGTCATGGCGCGGGTGACGGTGGAAGCGGGCGTGACGTTCGGGTGGGACCGCTGGGCGGGCGACTTCGGCGCGATCGTCGGCATCGATCGCTTCGGCACCTCGGCACCCGGCCCGGAGGTCATGGAGCGGTTCGGCTTCACCGCCGAGCGGCTCACGGAGGTGGGTCGAGCGGTCACGCGGGGCGAGCTCCGCGGCGGCGTCCCGCTCCCGGCGACGGCCGCCGACCACGACCCCGCGCGTCGACGCTGAGGACGGCCGGACCATGCGCATCGGTCTCGCCGCCGACCACGCCGGAGCGGCGATGAAGGACGAGCTCCTCGAGCGCCTCGCGGACGCGGGGCACGAGCTGCTCGACCTCGGCGGCGACGGCTCGGACACGGACGACGACTACCCCGACTTCGCCGTGCGCATCGGACATGCGGTGCGGGACGGCCTCGTGGATCGCGGCATCCTCGTGTGCGGGAGCGGCGTGGGCGCGTCGGTCGCCGCGAGCAAGATCGTCGGAGTCCGCGCCGCCGTCTGCCACGACACGTACTCGGCGCGGCAGGGCGTCGAGCACGACGACCTGAACGTCCTGTGCCTCGGGGGGCGCGTCGTGGGGATCGAGCTGGCCGACGCCTGCGCCCGCGCCTTCCTCGGGGCGCACTTCAGCGGTGAGCCGCGCCACGTCCGCAGGCTCGGGAAGATCCTCGCGATCGAAGCAAAGGAGTCGGAACGGAGCTGAGTCGCGGTCGCCCCGTCAGGCGATCGGCTGTCTGCCGAGCGTCACCGCGAGCAGCAGGACGATCCCGGTGATCGCGAGGAGGAGTCCCAGCACGTCGAGCTCATGCCGGTGGAGTGCCCGCGACGACACCGGCCAATCGAACGTCTCGGCGACGCTCGCCCCGAGTCGGGCGTCGTTCACGGCGGTCGCCCGACTCCTCGCTGACACCACGGCCATGGTCAGCTCCGCCGGGAGCTCAGACGGCCGCCGGAGCCCATCGCCAGCCGCGCGACGAAGATGACGACGATGGCGCCGAAGACGGCGACGACGAGGCTCGTGAGGTTGAAGCCGGTGATGTCGGCGATGCCGAGCACGGTCCCAGCGATGAAGCCGCCGACGACGGCGCCGACGATGCCGAGGATGACCATCATGATCAGGCCCTCACGCGAGCCCATGATGAAGGTGGCGATGAACCCGGCGATGGCGCCGAGCACGATCCAGGCGATGATCCCCATCGAGTCGTTTCCTTCCAGTGGTGCAGCTCGGCCCTGCCGGCTGCGGGACGCGCACTGCCGACCCGCAGCGTTCGCAGCGGATCGATCGCAGAGGTGGGTCAGGCGGGCTCGCGCCGGAAGATGCCGACGGCCCAGAGGATGACGGCCTCAAGGATCGTCCAGCCGATGAGGGCGACGATCGCCGCGACATCGATCGTCGAGCCGCTCGACGCGAGGGCATCCGTGCTGAGGATCCCGTTGAACGGCGCGACGAAGACCTGGCTGACGTTCATGACGGCCGACACGAGCGTGTTCGCGGTGCGGGCGTCGATCAGCACGAGGATCAACCGCAGGGCGATGACGAGCTGGATGAGGCCGAAGCCCAGGATGATCAGGCGGCGGACGAGCTGGCCGCCGCCGATGGGCCCGGTCCTCGCGTGCGAACCCGCGGCCGTGTAGTCCGGCCTCGGAGCGAGGGTGGACGCGGGGGCCACCTGGGTGACGACGGGTGCTTCGGTGACGACGGGTGTTCCGGACTGGACGGCCATGGACCCCACTTCTTCGGTACGTGGACCGACTGTGTGCCAGGCGCGGACCAGCGTCATGACGGGGCGTCATAGAGCGCCCCCGCCGCCCGGCGGCATCGGGACTCGGGCGGTGGCGCCCCCCATCTGCCGCCGCCGGGGATGACGCGCCGTCATCGTCGACCCGGACACGAGGCGCACGATCGATGCGGCGGATCGTCCACGGACCGCCGAAGGAGCACCGGATGCGCTATGCGCTCGCGATCATCGTCCCGCCCGTCGCGTTCTTCACGATGGGGAAGCGGCTCCAGGGGGTCCTGAACCTCGTCCTCATGATCACGCTCATCGGGTGGCCCATCGCCGCCATCTGGGCGCTCATCGTGGTGAGCAGCTACCACGGTGACGAGAACCGCATGCGGGTCGTCAGGGCGCTCGACGCGCAGACCGCCGCCATCACGGCCCAGACCGCGGCGCTCGCGGACGCGCAGACCTCCGCCATCGAGGCCCAGACCGCCGCCATCGAGGCGGGGACGGAGCAGCTGACCACGCCTGGCCCTCGCGCCGGATAGCGTCCGGGCGGGACCGCGAGCCTAGTCCGGCCGATCCTCGTCGACGACCTTCTCGCCGCCCCACCCCGCGTTCGAGAAGGTCGGGATGAACCGGTAGCCGCGGCCGGGGACGGTGCTGATGAAGCGCGGGTGCCGGTAGTCGTCCTGCAGCTTGATGCGCAGGCTCCGGATGTGGCGGTCGACGATGTTGCTCTCGGCGACGAAGTCGGTGCCCCAGACCGCGTCGAGGATGTCGTCGCGCGACACGACGTGGCCGGCCCGGCTCGCGAGCAGGTAGAGGAGGCTCTGCTCGATGCTGGACAGGTGGATGACCGAGCGCCCGGCGCGGACCTCGCGGGCGAGGATGTCGATCTCGATCTCGCCGATCCTGATCGTGGGGACGATCGGCCGGTCCTCGCCGGTCGCGCGACGCGTGATGACGATCGCGCGAGCCAGGAGCTCCTCCGGGGAGAACGGCATCGTGAGGATGTCGTCGACCCCGAGGTCGAATGCGCGGAGCTTGGTGGACAGGTCGCCCCGGCGGGTGAGGCCGAGGGCCGGCGTCGCCCGCCTCTGGAGCAGGCCGGGCGCGCCGATCCGCTCGAGCAGCGCCGTGCTGTCGTCGTGGTCCATGTCGATCACGACCATGTCCGGCTGCCAGTCGTCGAGGATGACGGTCGCCTCGTCGAGGCTGGCTGCCGCCCGCACGACGAACAGGCCGTGGTTCAGGGTCAGCTGGATGAGGTCGACGACGAGCTGACGATCGTGGAGCACGAGGGCCCGGCGCGAGTCGACCGAG
>CAIYQJ010000409.1 GCA_903928275.1 uncultured Chloroflexota bacterium | reverse complement strand
TCGCCCGCGGAGAGGTCGCCTAGTGGCCTAGGGCGCCGCACTGGAAATGCGGTATGGGGCAACCCATCGAGGGTTCAAATCCCTCCCTCTCCGCCACATCCACCCGCGGCGTCCCGCGCCGACATCCGGGTCGCTGCGCCACCCC
Organism: uncultured Chloroflexota bacterium; assembly: GCA_903928275.1. GTDB lineage: Bacteria > Chloroflexota > Limnocylindria > Limnocylindrales > CSP1-4 > CAIYQJ01. The sequence continues at coordinate 1,501 of CAIYQJ010000409.1, read as the reverse complement.
TGCTATCATCCCTGTGCCGTGCTAGGCGGGGAACTAGCGGTGCCCTGTACCTGCAATCCGCTCCAGCAGGGCTGAATCCCCTCTCGAGGTCTCCGTCGTCGCGTGCCGACGTCCGGCGCGGTGTCGAGGGTCGGGTCCCGCGCAGCGGCGGATCGCGAACCGCGTCAGGTCCGGAAGGAAGCAGCGCTAAGCGACACCCGCCGGGTGCCGCGGCACGGCCTGGCCTGAGCCGTTCCGGACGGTGGGTTCGGTGGCGGACCGATCGACGGAGGGTGCACGGCACTTCGACCCACGCCACCCTCGCTCTCGCGAAGGAGGTCCGTGAGCACGGACGCGCCGCATCGGGCCATCTACCGCCGCTGGCGCGCCCAGACGTTCGCGCAGCTCGTCGGCCAGGAGGCGGCCGTCACCACGCTGCGCAACGCGGTGCGGACCGGGCGGCTCGCGCACGGGCTGCTGTTCGTCGGGCCGCGCGGGACCGGCAAGACGTCGGCGGCGCGGATCGTCGCGAAGGCCGTCAACTGCCTCGCCGCCATCGACGGCGAGCCGTGCGACGCCTGCCACGCGTGCGTCTCCATCCGCGAGGGGACCGCGCTCGACCTCCTCGAGATCGACGCCGCGTCGAACCGCGGGATCGATGACATCCGCACGATCCGGGAGAGCCTGGCGTACGCGCCGTCGGATCTGCGCTGGAAGGTGATCATCCTCGACGAGGCGCACCAGATCACGCGCGACGGCTGGGGCGCGCTCCTCAAGACGCTCGAGGAGCCGCCCGACTATGCCCTGTTCATCTTCGCCTCCACCAACCCGCAGGGATTCCCCGCGGCCGTCCTGTCCCGCCTCCAGCGGTTCGACTTCACCCGCCTGAGCGAGGACCAGATCGCGGCCAAGCTCCGGCGGATCCTCGCGGCCGACGGCCGGGAGGCCGACGACGACGCCATCGGGATCCTCGCGCGCCTTGCCGACGGCGGCATGCGTGACGCCGAGTCGATGCTCGATCAGATGCTCTCGGGCAGCGCGGAGCGCCTCACCGCCGACCGCGTCCGCGATCTGCTCGGTCTCGCCGAGGAGGAGTCGGTCGTCCGGTACCTCGCCGCGCTGGCGGACGGGGACCCGCTCGGCGGGATCGGCGTCCTGGACGCGCTCGAGGAGCGCGGCCGCGATCTCCGCGCCTTCCTCGACCAGTGCGTCGAGGCGCTGCGTCGCGCGATCGTGGTCTCTCTCGGGCCGCCCGCAGCGCGCGTCGCCGTGCCGCTGGCGGACCGCCCTCCGTCGTCGCTCGCCCTCGTCGCCCGCCGTCTGGTCGATATCGACCCGGCGCGGCTCGGCCGAGGCGGCATCCGGTTCGCCCTCGAGCTGGCGCTGTTCGACCGTGCGTCGGGAGCGGTCACGGCGCGACGCCCGGCCGGGCCGGGCCCGTCGGAGACCCCTCGGATCGCGACCTCGGCCGCGAGCGGACCGCCGCCGGGGCGTTCCTCGCTCGCCGCCCCCGACCCCGTGC
>CAIYQJ010000408.1 GCA_903928275.1 uncultured Chloroflexota bacterium | reverse complement strand
GGCTTGTCGAGGACGTCGCCGAGCACGCTCGACTGCAGGGCGGTCTGCGTCGCCTCGTAGCCGAGGAGCGTGCGGTAGACGCCCTGGTCGAGGCCGGCGTTGGAGACCTTCTGGGCGAACTGGGCGTCGACCGTGGCCGGCGCGACGTCCGTCACGCGTGCGATGTCGAAGGCGCCGTCCGTCGTCTGGATGACGGACGAGACGCTGTTGGGCTGCAGCGCGAAGATGGCCTTGACCGTGTTCGTGTCCGCGGCGGAGGAGTCGGCCGCGATCCAGCCGATGGAGCCGTCGGCGGGCGTGCCGGTGCCTGCCTCCTTGGCGACGTCCTCCCACTTCGCGCCGCCGTCGAGCTTCGCCTTGAGCTCGTCTGCCTTCTTCTTCGCGAGGTCGATCTCGGCCGGGCTCGAGGTCGTCTCACCCGCGCTCTTCCCGGGCACGACGGAGATGAGGAACGCGTGGCGCTCCTCGGGGACCGTGGCCTCTGCCGTCCATGCCGCGTCGATCGCGGACTGCGGGACAGTGACGCCCTTCTGGGCCGCGAGCTGCTGCTGGAGGAGACCGTCGATGATCTTCGTGTTCGTCGAGTCGGCGACGTTGGTGCGCTTGGCGCCGATCGCCTGGATCTGCGGGTCCGCGGCCGTGGCGTCGAGGTGACCTGCCGTGACCCGGTCGCGGATCCGCAGCTCCTCCTGGTCAAGGCGCCACTTCTCGATCGCGTCGGCCTTCCGGAAGAAGTCCTTGCTCGACGAGGAGCCGTTGACCGACACCATGGGGGCGAGGTTGTTGCCGTACCAGGCCGCGCCGGCGGCGCCCACGAGGATGAGGACGGCAAGCACGATGACGCCGACGAAGCCGACGGTCATGTAGAGGTTGCGCCGCTCGCCGGCATCGAGACGATCGCGGCGCGGCCGCGTGACGGGCTTGGCTCGGGAGGTCATGGAAGGTTCTGCGTCCTCTGCTCGCATGGAAGCCCGGCCGCGGGGGCCGGGCGCTCGCAACATGGTAGCCGACATCGGCGGAGTCGCTCGCGCGCGCGCCCGCGCGAGCGATCGCGAGCCGCGAGCAGCCAGGGCCGGGGCGGGCGCGGCGCCGCGCCGGTGTCAGCCGGTGTCCTCCGCGTCGCTCAGCCGGCGTTCCACCCGGCGCCGAGCCGCAGCACCTGGCGCGGGCGGAGCGTCCGCGCCCGTGAGCTGTTCGTCGTGTCCACGACGAGGTCTGCGTCGCGGTAGACGGCGTCCCAGTCGATGGCCCGGTGCGGCGTCACGACCACGCAGACGTCGCTGCCCGCGAGAAGCCCCGCGAGCGGCACCGAGCGATGCTCCCGGCCGTCGGCGTCCGTGAACGCCGGGACATGCGGGTCGTGGTACGTGACGGTCGCGCCCCGCGCCGCGAGTCCCGACAGGATCGGCGCGGCCGGCGAGTTGTGCGGGTCCCGGACGTCCGGCTTGAACGCGACGCCGAGGACCCCGACCCGGGCGCCCTTGACCGCGCGGCCGCGGTCGTTGAGGGCCTCCGCCACGAGGTCCACGACGTGACGCGGCATCGCGAAGTTGATGTCCCCGGCCACCTCGATGAACCGGTCGACGAAGTCGAACTGGCGGGCGCGCCACGCGAGGTAGTAGGGATCGACCGGGATGCAGTGCCCGCCGACGCCGGGGCCCGGCCGGAACGGCATGAACCCGAACGGCTTCGTGGCGGCCGCGTCCACGACCTCCCAGACGTCGAGCCCCATCCGCTCGCACAGGAGCGCGAGCTGGTTCACGAGGGCGATGTTCACGTTCCGGAAGACGTTCTCGAGGAGCTTCGCGAGCTCGGCCGCGTCCGGGGAGCTCAGCTCCACGACGCGCCCGTTGATGCGCCGAAGGAGCGCCGCCGCACGTGCCGTCCCGCCGGCACCCACGGCACCCACGAGCCGGGGCACGTCCCGCGACGCGGATGCCGGGTCGCCCGGGTTCACGCGCTCGGGCGCGAACGCGAGATCGAAGTCCCGCCCGGCGACGAGGCCGGAGCGCTCGAGGGCAGACCCGAACGGGCCGGTCGTGGTGCCGGGAAACGTGGTGCTCTGGAGCACCACGAGCTGGCCGGGATGGAGGCTCTCGCGGACGAGGTCCGCGGCGGCGAGGACGGGCCCGAGGTCCGGGTCCTTCGACGCGTCGATCGGCGTGGGGACGCAGACGAAGATCGCGTCCGCTGCCGCGAGGTCCGGGGGCGCGGCGGCCGTGCCCACGATGCGCAGGCCGCTCGCGAGGGCGGCGCCGAGGCGATCGTCGGGGATGTCGTCGATCGGCGAGCGGCCGGCGGCGAGCTCGACCACGCGGTCGGCGGACGCGTCGATCCCGACGACCGTGCACGCGGCCTCCACGAAGGCCAGGGCGAGCGGGAGACCCACGTAGCCGAGGCCGATGATCGCGATCCGGGCATCCGGACCGGCCGCCTCGGCCGCCGTCGTGCCGGGCTCCGCCGTCGTGCCGACTTCCGTCACCGTCGCTCCTCCCTCACCATCCGCAGGCCGAGGATAGCCCCACCCCACCGGCGACCGTCCGGTCGCGTCCGAGCCGCTGGGCCTGTCACGCTCGCGCCACCAGCCGATCGATGAGAGCCACGTAGCGCGCTCCCTCTCGGTCCCACCCGAGCTCCTCCACGCGGGCGCCGGTCCGTGCCACGCGCCCGTCGCGCTCGAGCGGGTCGTCGGCCAGCCGGGCGAGGACGCGGGCGAGGTCGGCGGCGTTGCCCGGGTCGTACGTCGCGACGGTCAGGGGCGCGAAGTACCGCTCGACCGTCGGCAGGCGCGACGCGACGACCGGCTTCCCCATCGCGGCGTACTCGAACAGCTTCGTCGAGAGGCTGAAGTCGGTGAAGCGGTCGCGGCGCGTCGGGGCCAGACCCACGTCCGCGGCGGCGATCGCTGCCGGCACGTCGTCGAGCGGGATCCGGCCGTTGAAGGCGACGCGGTCGCCGATCCCGAGGCGGCGCGCCCGGTCCGCGAGCGGGTCGGCGTCGTCGCCGCGCCCGTAGACGTCGAGGTGCGGGTCGAGATCGGGGCGCACGCCGGCGAGCGCCGCGACGGCGTCGAGCACGGTGCCGAGCTCGTACGTGGGCGTCACCGCGCCGGCGTACACGAGGCGGAGCCGTCCATCGGCGCGGAACGCGCGCTCCGGATGACGCGTCCGGTCGAAGAGCGCGAGCGACGGGGCGTTGAGGATGACCGTGAGCTTGTCCGCCCGCAGGCCGAGCTCCAGCAGGCGGTCGGCGAGGGCGTCGTTGACGGTGATGACGGCGTCTGCGGCGGCCATCGCGAGCCGCTCCTGGGCGCGGAGCAGCGCGTGCGGCACCGGGCCGGCCGCCGCCGGGAACCGGCTCCGGAAGAACTCGGGCATCGCCTCGTGGAGGTCGAGGACGAGGGGCACGCCCATCAGGCGCATCGGGAGCCCGGCGAACACGAGGAAGTCCGGCAGCGTGGCCACCTGGACGAGCGCGTAGCTGCGACCGCGGTGAGCGCTGGTGGCGGCGACGAGGGCCCGCGCGAAGAAGTCGAGGTACTCGGCCAGGTACGTGCCGATCCCGGCTCCCTGGTGACGACGGACCGGGAGGCGCGTGAGGCGGACGCCGTCGATGACGCCCTCCGGCCCGTCGCCTGGTCGCCGGAGCGCGAAGACGTCGACCGGGCGGCCGCTCGCGACGAGCGTCTCCGCCTCGCGGCGGACGCGCGCGTCCTCCTCGTAGTAGGCGTGGACGATCATGCAGACCGGGCGGCGGGCGCGGCGCACCTCGGCGGGTCCGGCATCGGGGATCACGCGGTCATGGTAACGGCGGAGGCCTCCCGAGGCGTCCAGGAGCCGGAAGGCCGAAGGTCACGGCCGACGGCCGCATCCGCGAGGCCGTGCTACGGTACCCACCGCCCATGGCTTCCATCCCCAAGGCCTCCAAGGCCGCAGCCCCCGCCTACCGGAGCAGCTCCAAGCGCCGCTCGGGTCCCGGCCTCGTCGTCGACGGATTCCGGGAGGTCTGGGGTCGCCGCCGCCTGATCCGCTACCTCGTGCAGGCGGACATGAAGAAGAAGGGTGCGGACACCCTCCTGGGCAACCTGTGGTGGGTCATCGACCCGCTCATGCTCATGGCCGTCTACGTGATCCTCGTGACGGTCATCACGGCGAAGCCACAGCCGGACTACCCGCTCTTCATCTTCTCGGCGATCCTGCCGTGGAAGTGGTTCACGGCCACGATGGGCGACGCTGTCGGGAGCGTCGTTGGGCAGGAGCGGCTCATCAAGCAGCTCCACTTCCCCAAGCTCGTGCTGCCGGTCGCCTCGGTGTTCTCGGGCGTGACGAGCTTCGCGTTCGGCCTCATCCCGCTCGGTGCCCTGCTCATCTTCTTCTACAGCGACCGCATCTCGCCGTACCTGCTCCTCATCCCGGTCATCGCGTTCGTCCAGCTGGTCTTCTCGCTGGGCATGGCCACGATGGTCTCCGCGATCAACGTCTTCTACCGCGACATGGGCAACGCGATCCGCTACCTCCTGCGTCTCTGGTTCTACCTGTCGCCGGCCCTCTACTCCGCGCAGCAGCTCGAGAGCCTGGGCGTGAAGAACCCGACGATCGCGGTCATCTTCAACCTCAACCCGTTCACGATCCTCTTCGAGAGCTACCGCAACGTCATCTACAACGGCACGCCGCCGCTCTGGGGGCACCTGGTCGGGCTGCTCGTCATCTCCGCGGGGATCTGCTGCCTCGCGACGTGGATGTTCAAGCGCGTCGAGCCCGCGTTCGCGAAGGTCCTCTAGATGGCGATCCGCGCGACGACTGACGACCTCAGCTTCGACGGCCTCCCGAAGGCCACGCCGCCGCCCGTCCGGGACGAGGCCGGCGACGAGCCGAGCGTCATCGAGGTCCGGGACCTCGGGATCCGCTACAGCCTGCGTCTCACGAAGAAGAACACGCTCCGGCACACGTTCATCAACATGTTCACGAAGAAGGACGGCCCCAAGGACTTCTGGGCTCTGCGGAACGTGAGCTTCGACCTCGTCCACGGGCAGTCGCTCGCGGTCATCGGTCCGAACGGCGCCGGCAAGAGCACGCTCCTCATGGTCCTCGCCGGCATCCTCACGCCGTCCGAGGGCGAGGTGAGCGTGCGTGGCCAGATCAGCAGCCTCCTGACCCTCGGCGCGGGGTTCGACCAGGAGCTGACCGGTCGCGACAACATCCTGCTCGCGGGCGCGTTCCTGGGCCTGGATCACCGCGAGGTGATGGAGCGACTGGAGCCGATCGTGGAGTTCGCCGACCTCGGCGAGTTCATCGACGCGCCGATCAAGACCTACTCGTCCGGCATGCGGGCCCGCCTCGGCTTCTCGATCGCGACCTCGGTCGACCCGGACGTGCTCCTCCTCGACGAGGTCCTCGCGACCGGCGACGCGATCTTCCGCGCGAAGAGCAAGGCCCGGATCCTCGAGCTCGTCCACTCGGCGAAGGCGATCGTGCTCGTCACGCACGACATGGGGTGGGTCACGGAGTTCTGCAACCGGGCGATGCTCATCGAGAGGGGCAACGTCATCATGCAGGGCGAGCCGGAGGAGGTCGTGGCGGTCCACCTCGAGCACGCAGAGCAGACGAAGCGCGAGAAGCTCGAGCAGATCCGCCGCTACGGCGGCGTGGCCCCGAAGATCCGGTAGGGCGCGGCGGGCGGCCGACGCGGCGACAGGACGCGCGCCCCTCGATGGCGGCCGGCGCCCCCTCAGCGCTTCCGCAGCCAGATCCCGCCGGTGGGGTAGCGCGCGGCAAGGACCAGCGGCATGTTCTCGGCGAACCAGTCGCGGTGGAACCGCTCGAGGAACGTGTTGAAGAGCACGATCTCCCAGGCC
>CAIYQJ010000407.1 GCA_903928275.1 uncultured Chloroflexota bacterium | reverse complement strand
GTGCGCCCAGGCGAAGGCCGGCGAGCTGGTCGTGAGCGACACGGTCCGCGCGCTCACCCGGACGTTCCTCGACGTCCGGTTCGAGCCGCTCGGCAGCCGCCACCTCAAGGGCCTCGACGAGCCGATCGCGATCTACCGCGTCGTGCCGCGGATCTCCGTCGAGCACGTCCGACAGGGCTCGCGACGCACCCGCCCACGCGGCGCGTTGAGGGTCGCAGGGCTGGGCGCCGTCGTGCTCGTCGTCGTGGTCGGCGGTGCGGCCGCCGCGATGTGGCCGGGGGCACGGCCGTCGCCCACCGACGCGCCGAGGGTGGCGGTCGCCACGGCACCGGGCGGGACGGCCGGCGCGACACCCACCGCCGTCCCGGTCTCTCCGTCCCTGGCGTCGTCGCCGGGGCCGTCCGCGTCGGGTGCTTCCGGGGGATTGACGACGGCAGAGCAGGATCTCCTCGCACGGATCCCGCGCGAGTTCCAGCCGTTCTGCCGCCGTTCCAGCCTGCCGGACGGCTCCCTCGGCGGCGACGCGGCGAGCCTCCGCTGCGACCTGCCCCTCGGGACGGCACCCGTGTTCGGCGCCGATTCGGTCTGGTACGACGCGTTCTCGGCGCCGGGGCTCATGGCGACCGCGATGGACGGAGTGGCGACACGACAGGGTCTGCCGCCCGTCGAAGGCGCGGCCACGGCGGTGGCGGAGGCGTGCAGGTCCGGTTCGGGCAAGGGCATCGGTCGCTGGACGCTGGGCATCACCTTCACGGGCCAGCTGGCCTGCTACGCGAAGGACGGCGGCGCCTGGGTCCTGTGGACGTACGACGGCCAGCAGATCGCGGCGCGCGCGGTCCGTCGAGACGGCGACGCGACGCGCCTCTACGACTGGTGGCGAGAGCAGGCCTCCGGCTTCCTCCGTTAGGGCGCGGACTCCGCCACGACCAGCCGCTCCGGCTGCCAGGCCCAGTTCGGCACCTTCAGGTCGAGCGGTCCGTCCACCGTCGCGACCGCCGCGCGCACGACGTCGTACGTGTTCGAGGCCCAGAAGAAGAGGTACGGGTGGCGGGCCGCGATCTCCTGCTGCGCCTGCCGGTAGAGCCGGACCTGGTCGGCCCGGTCGTAGGTCGCCTTCGCCTGCTTGACCGGGGCGTCGAGCGCCGGGTCCGAGAACCCGCTCCAGTCGGGTCTGTCGCCGTTGCCGTCCGGGTGGTCGGCGTCGGTGATGTAGGCCGAGACGAAGTTCTGCAGCGCAAAGTCGGGATCGCCGGGGGCTTGAGCCCAGCCGCCGAGAAACAGGTCGACCGGGTTCTTCGTGCCCGGGATGAGGTGGGGGTACTGGAGGAGCCCGTTGCCGATCTGATCGAAGGTCACCGGCTTGGCACGCATGTCCATCCCGCAGTCGCGCGCCTGGGCGGCGACCAGGTCGGTCATCTTGACCCGGTCGGCGGCATCGCCCCGGACCGGGATCACGGCGGCGAGGCGGATCCCGTCCTTCGCGTAGACGCCGTCGGCGCCCGTCGTCCAGCCTGCGTTCTCGATGAGGGCGCGAGCCGCCGCGACGTCGCGGGTCGGCTTCGGCACGCTGGGGTCGTACGCCCAGGTGCCGGGCATCAGCGGGCCATAGACCGGGGTCCCGGCGCCGCCGGTCGCGGCGTCGACGTCGCGCGGCAGGTCGACGCAGAGCTGGAGGGCCTTGCGGAGCGCGACGTCGGCGAAGAGACGTCCGGGCCGCACGTTGTACTGGAGGGCGTAGTACCCGGGCTCCGGCAAGGTCGCGACCCGGAGGCCATGCGATGCGGCGGTCGCCTGGAAGGCGGGCCCCAGACTGATGAGGATCGAGAAGTTTCCCAGCTGGAAGATGTCGAGGTTGCCGTCGAGGAGATCCGACCCGTCGCCCTTCGCCGGCACGAAGTCGATGAAGCGTGTGGGCGCCATCCCCCCGTGGTAGCCCGGCCAGGCCTCGACGCGGATGCCGTCGGCATCCTCGGACACGAAGCGGTACGGCCCGGTGCCGATCGGCTCCCAGTCGACCCGGAGGTCGACGTAGGCCGCCGCGACCGCGGCCAGCCCGGTCGTGCCGAGGGAGTCCGCGGCCGCGCGGATGTACCGGCTCGCGGTACCGTCCCAGCCGCACGTGTCGAACGTCCCGTCGCGCGAGAAGTCCTCCCGGTACTGGGGGACGCCGAGCTTGGCGATGACGGACGCGGCTTCGTCGAGGTGCGCCGTGCAGACCGGTGGGTCCTGGCTCGTCCCCGCGTCGATGGCGTCGGCGAGCTTCGTGAGCTCCGCCGCCGTGAGGCCCTTCATCGCAGCGGTGAACGCCGCGTAGTCCGCCTCCACGGCGTGACGCGGGAGGATCGGGGTGGCCAAGCCCGTCGAGAAGAACGACGAGTCGACGGACGCGAGGACGAAGTCGACGGTGCGCGGATCGACGACGTGCACGTCCGTGAGTTCACCCAACTCGAAGCACCCGCACGTCTGGAAGAGCCGGTACGAGTACGCGACGTCATCGGCCGTGACGGGCGTCCCGTCGTGGAAGGTGGCCTCGATCAGGTGGCAGCGGATGACCTTCGGGTCGGCCTGGGGGACGCACGGGCCGTCGGCGAGGTCGGGGATCGCGTTGAAGCTGGCGTCGTCCCGATAGAGGCCGCCGTAGACGACGGTCCCGAGGTTCAGTTGGTGGGGGTCGTTGCTGTCGAGCGCACTTCGGAACCCGTAGAAGGCCGACCCCGGGCTGGGGTCCCAGCCGATCCGCAGGGTGTCGGCGTAGGCCGGGGTGGGCGCGGCGGCCGGCGTCGCCGTCGGCGCGGTGGCCGTAGACGTGGGGCTCTTCGCCCCGAGGCCCTGGTTCGTGGTCACGGCGGGAGCGGTGGCGGCGGGCGCGCCCGGCGCGCGCGGTGACGGAGCAGGCGTGGACGCGGTGCCACAGCCGGCAGCCAGCACCGTCGCGAGGAGCGCGACGAGACACCGGGCTCCTACCGTCGATCGCATCACTGCACCCCATCCGTGACGACCATCCGCTCCGGCTGCGAGGCCCAGTCGGGCGTGGTCAGGTCGAGCGGTCCGTCGACGGTGGAGACCGCGGACCTCACGATGTCGTAGCCGGCCGCGGCCCACAGGAACATGTACGGCAGCTGCGCCGCGAGCTCCTGCTGCGCCTGCCGGTAGATCCTCGCCCGCTCGGCCTGGTCGTAGGTCGCCTTGCCGGCCGCGGCCAGGCGGTCGATGACCGGGTCCGAGAACCCGATGTAGTTCCCGAAGACGTTCGGATCGAGGGGCCTGGCGTCGCTGATGGCGGACGAGACGAAGCTCTTCAATCCGGCATCCGGGTCGGCTTCCAGGATCCACCCGCCGATGTAGAGGTCGAAGGGCGTGCTGGTGCCCGGGATGTCGTGGGGGTAGACGAACAT
>CAIYQJ010000406.1 GCA_903928275.1 uncultured Chloroflexota bacterium | reverse complement strand
GGCCCGGGCATCAGCCGGAGCCTCGCGCAGCGGATCCAGGCGGCTCTGACCGACTGATCGAGCGCGCGCAGGGGCCCCTGCACGGCCGCGCGCGGGCGTCCGAGGCGCCGATGGTGTATCGTCCCCGGCCGATGCGCAGAATCACCCCCATCATCATCGTGGTCGTCGGCGTGCTCGCGCTCGTCATCGACTTCTGGCCCAACCTCGTCCTGCCCGTGATCGGCGACTCGAGTGGCGCGACACGGACCGTGGAGACGAAGCTGGGCCTCGATCTGTCGGGCGGCCTCCGCGTCGTCTACCAGGCCCTGCCCGCGGGCGGCAAGACCCCGACGGCGGCGGATCTTGCCACGATCCAGGGCATCGTGGAGCGTCGCGTGAATGCCACGGGAGTCTCCGAGCCCCTCGTCCAGACGCAGGGCTCCGACCGGATCGTCGTCGAGATCCCCGGCGTGAGCGACCCCGACTCCATCCGCAAGCTCATCGGCTCCACCGGCCGCCTCGACTTCGTCCCGCTGCCCACCGCCCGGTTCGGCTCCAACACGAGCCCGGGCCCCGAGTCCGCCACGGCCGGCCAGCCTCTGCCGGGTGCCGCACTCCCGCCCCTGTTCAGCGGCGACCAGATCTCGGGCGCGAACCCCGGCACCGACTCGACCGGCGGACGCGCGGTGAGCTTCTCGCTCAAGGACCAGGGATCGAAGCTGTTCTCCGACTTCACCACCAAGAACGTGGGGAACTTCTTCGCCATCGTCCTCGACGGGACGGTGGTCTCGGCGCCCTACATCCAGAGCCCCATCACCGGCGGATCCGGGATCATCACCGGCGGATCCGGCGGCGGGTTCACCGCGGCCGAGATGAACAACCTCGTGACGATCCTGCGCTACGGCTCCCTGCCGTTCCCGATCCAGGAGATCAGCGTCCAGGCGATCAGCTCGTCTCTGGCCGGGTTCTCCCTCGACTCGGCGCTCCTCGGCGGCGCGATCGGGATCCTCATGGTCCTGATCTTCATGGCCATCTACTACCGTCTCCCGGGCCTCATCGCGGACGGCGCGCTCGTCTACTACGCGCTCGTCGTGATGGCGATCTTCCGACTCATCCCGGTGACGCTGACCCTCGCCGGCATCGCGGGCTTCGTGCTCTCGGTGGGCATGGCGGTCGACGCCAACATCCTCATCTTCGAGCGGATGAAGGAGGAGCTGCGGCTCGGCAAGAGCCTGCCCTCGGCGATGGAGGCCGGCTTCAACCGCGCCTGGAACTCCATCCTCGACTCCAACGTCTCGACCCTCATCACCGCCTCGATCCTCTATTGGTTCGGGTCGTCGGTCATCAAGGGCTTCGCGCTCGTCCTCATCATCGGCGTGCTCATGTCCATGTTCACGGCGGTCGTGGTGACGCGGACTGTCCTCCGGTATATCGTGCGGACCGACTTCGCGCGCAAGGCCCGGTTGTGGGGCGTCTCGGAGGACGAGTTCCTGTCCCGGCCGGCCGCCGGTCGGCCGGTCCGTGGGGAGGCCCGCGGTCGTGTTTGACATCATGGGGCGGAAGAAGTGGTTCTTCGCCTTCTCGCTCGCGATCACGATCCCCGGCCTCATCTTCATCCTCCTCACGCCGATCACCGGCGGGAAGATGGGCCTGAAGTTCTCGATCGACTACACGGGCGGCACCCAGTGGACGTTCAAGTTCGTCAGCCAGACGCCGACGACCGAGCAGGTGAAGGCGGTCTTCGTCGCGCAGGGCCTCGCGGACACGACCGTCATCATGACGGACGGCTCGTACTACCTCGTCCGCACGGAGCCCGTCGGCCTCCAGGGGCCTGACGTCACGACCGGCACCTCTGCCGTCCCGTCCCCCTCGGGATCTCCGGCGCCGTCCGGCTCGCCGGCACCCTCGAGCTCGATCGTTCCGGCCGCGGTCGTCTCCGCGGCGCCGGGCCAGAGCCTCGCGCCGCCGAGCGCGCTCCCCTCGGTCCCGCCTGTCGCCGTGCCCACGGTCCCGCAGTCAGGGCCGCTCGCGGCCGTCGCGACCGCGCTGCAGGCCCAGTTCGGGCCGATCGAATCCACCCGTGAGCTCACGACCATCGGGCCGGTCATCAGCTCGGAGCTGACGACGCAGGCGATCATCCTCGTCCTTCTCGGGTCGCTCGGGATCATGCTCTGGATGACCTTCCGGTTCCGGAACTGGAAGTTCGGGGCCACGGCGCTCATCGCGCTGCTCCACGACGTCATCGTCGTCGTCGGGGTCTTTGCGATCCTCGGCACGCTGTTCGGGACGGAGATCGACGGCCTCTTCATCACGGCGATGCTGACCATCATCGGCTTCAGCGTCCACGACACGATCGTCGTCTACGACCGCGTCCGCGAGAACAAGGCGCGTCACGCCGGCGAGCCGATCGCGGCGATCGTCAACCACTCGATCATGCAGACGTTCGCCCGGTCGATCAACACGAGCCTCACCGTGGTCATCACGCTCACGGCTCTCCTGCTCTTCTCGGGTCCGTCCCTGCGCAACTTCGTCCTCGCGCTCCTCATCGGCATCATCTCCGGCACCTACTCCTCCATCTTCGTGGCGAGCCCGCTGCTCGTCGTGTGGGAGGAGTGGGACGAGAAGCGACGCCAGGTCCGGGCCGCGGCGTCGAAGACGACCCGGCGGGCGACGGTCTGACGCTGCGGTGCCACGGCGGCCCGTCGGTCCGGTGCGGCGTCACGGGCCCTCGGCGCGACACGCCGGTGGATCCTCGGTGAAGGTCCCGGTGGCAGGATGGCCGGCATGATCGCGCCCCGATACCGCTGGCGGTTCCCGCAGGCCCCTCTCTCCCATCCCGGCCTGGACGCCGCCGCCCGGGAGCGGGGGATCCACCCGCGCGTCGCCGCGATCCTCGCCGCCCGGGGCGTCGTCGACGCGGCCGGCCTCGCCGACTTCCTCGGCCCGCCCCACGCCGGGCTCAACGACCCTCGCCTGCTTCCGGATGCCGACCGGCTCGTCGACCGCGTGCGGCGGGCCCGGGATCGCGGCGAGGGCGTGCTCGTCTTCGGCGACTTCGACGCGGACGGCCTCACGGGCCAGGCGGTCCTCGTCCGCGCGTTCCGCATGCTCGGGATCGACGCCGTCCCGCACGTGCCGTCACGCCTCGCCGACGGCCACGGCCTCACGGTCCGCGCCGTCGAGCACGCGCGAGCGGAGGGGCGGGGCCTCATCGTCACGGTGGACTGCGGGTCGAGCAGCCCCGACGAGGTGGACCTTGCCAGGGCTGCGGGGATCGACGTCATCGTCACGGACCACCATCACGTCCCGGCCCGGTTCCCCGCGGCCGTCGCGTTCGTGAACCCGCACCGCGCCGACTCCGCGTATCCAGACGCGCGGCTCGCGGGGAGCGGCGTGGCGCTCGTGGTGGCGCGGCTCCTCCACGCCGAGCTCGGCGGCGATCCCGACGCGGCGCTCGGGCTCGCCGACCTCGCGACGATCGGGACGGTCGCCGACCTCGCCCCCGTCGTCGGCGAGAACCGGTCCATCGCGCGCATCGGCCTGGCGATCCTCCGGGACGCCCCGCGGCCGGGGATCGCGGCCCTCCTCGAACGCGCCGGCGTCCGCCCCGATGCGGTCGACCTCGAGACGGTCGCCTTCCAGATCGCGCCGCGGCTCAACGCTGCGGGGCGGGTGGGGGAGGCGGACGAGGCGGCGCGCCTGCTCCTCGCCGACGAGCCCGCCGAGGCGGCAAGCGCGGCCGACCATCTCGAGACGGCGAACCGGTTGCGCCGCGACATGCTCCGCGAGGCGATCGCGGAGGCTCACGCCGCGCTCGCATCCGATCCCGAGCGCGCGGAGGCCTCGGCCATCCTGCTCGACGGTCCCTGGTCGCCGGGCATCGTGGGCCTCATCGCGGCCCGGCTGGCGGAGGAGCACGGCCGGCCGGCGGTCGTCGCCGCGCGACTGGACGGCGTCCTTCGCGCGTCGTGTCGCTCGTCGGGCGGGCTGGACCTCGCGGCCACGCTGGATGGCTGCGCGGACCTCCTCATCCGGCACGGTGGCCATGCGGGCGCGGCCGGGTTCGAGATCGACGCCGACCGGTGGGAGGCATTCCGTGAGCGGTTCACGGGTCTCGCAGGGGTCGCCGCGCCGGTGGATCCGCGGCGGGACCTCGACCTGGACCTCGCGATCGCCGCGACGGAGCTGGACTATCCGCTCGTGCATGGCCTGGCCGCCCTGGAACCCACCGGCCCCGGGAACCCGGTCCCGGTGATCGGTGTCCTCGGCCTGACCGTGACGCGCGCGCGTCCGGCAACCGGCGGCCACACCCAGCTGACGCTGCGTCGCGACCGTGACGTCGTCGACGCGATCGCGTTCGGCCGCGAGGACATCGCGTCCGCGGTCCGCGAGGGCGACCGAGTGGACGTCGCGGCGCGCGTCCGCGTCCGGCGGTTCGGCGGGTACGAGTCCATGCAGCTCGAGATCCGCGACATCGCGACGGCGGGCGCCGGTTCGGCGAACAGGACGCCCTTCGCGGGGGCCTCGGCGTGAGCGGCGCCCCGCGCCGGCCCGAGGCCTCGGCCGCATCGCGCGACCCGTATGGCGTCGGCCTCCGCCGGCCCCTCCTCGCACCGGCGATAGCGCTGGTGGGGCTCGCGGTGGCGGCGGTCCTCACGTTCGGGCTCTTCACCGGCCACATCCCGCTCGTCGGCGGCTCCCGCGGCGGCGGCGCCGGGGGCGGCGGCGGCACCGTGGCGCGCCCGCCCGGCGCGACTCCCCAGCCGAACGTCGTGGTGACGAACAAGGGCGTCGAGTTCCCGGGCACGCTCGTGTACGTGAAGGACGGCAACATCTGGGTCCAGCACGGCACGGACACGGCCGCGATCACGAAGACCGGTGCCGATTCGAGCCCCGCCTGGTCCGCGGACGGGGCGTGGATCTACTACGTCACCCACGTGCAGCAGCGGGGACTGTTCGAGAACGCGGGTCGTCCCGCCTACTACATGCTCGACTACCCGGTCGTCATGCGGATCAAGCCGGACGGCACGGGCGCCCAGAAGATCCTCTCCGGGCTCATCAGCTACGGCGGTGGGCGCCAGTGGCAGGCGTTCATCCTCGACCCGGTCCCCGCCCCGGACGGGAACACGCTCGCACTCGTCTCCGACCTGCCCGACCCCTCGAAGTCGGACGTCGTCCTCCAGACGTACGATCTGACGACGAAGAAGCTCACGCCCGTCCCCGTCCCCGAGAATGCGCCGCTCGGCCACCAGGATCCGGCGTGGAGCCCGGATGGCAAGACCCTCCTCTACGTCCTGAACGCTCGGGACGGGTCCCGCGGCGCGCCGTCCATCTGGCGGTGGCTGGCGGCCAAGGCGCGATTCGGCGCGGTGACGGGGCCCGGCTACGCCGACCCCGCGTGGTCGCCGGACGGGCGGTACATCGCGGCGACCCTGACCGATTCCTCCGGGACGAACGTCGTCATCCTCGACGCGAAGACGGGCACGGAGATCACGCGCGTCACGAGCGACGACCACTCGTGGGCCGCGACCTGGTCGCCCCGCGGCGACCAGCTCGTGTACATGCACATCGAGGGGCTCGCGGTGGACCTCCGGATCGTCTCGCTGAGCGGGGCGGGCGCCACGCTCAAGGCGGGTGACAACCAGCCGGTCACCGACTTCGCCGGCCTCGACGGTGCGTCGCGCGCGACCTGGTACGTCCCGCCGTCCGAGCTCCCGGTGCCCGCCGGGTCGGCCCCGGCGGCACCCTCCGGCTCGGGTCCCGCGGCGCAACCAGCGGCGTCGCCATCCGCCTCCACCCCATGACGGCGGCCGGGGAGACCTACCTCGAGCGACTCGCGGCGCGGTCGGCCGCCACGGGCACGGTCCTCTGCGTGGGCCTCGACCCGGACCCGCGGGCCCTGCCGGACGGCTTCTCGCCGGACGTCCGCGGGATCGAGCGGTTCTGCGAGGTCCTCATCGATGTCGCCGTGCCGCACGCGGCGGCGGTGAAGCCCAACCTCGCGTTCTTCGAGGCGTACGGGGCGCCGGGCCTGGCCGCGCTGGAGCGCCTGAGACGGCGGGTGCCGGCGGACGTCCCGGTCGTCGCGGACGCCAAGCGCGGGGACATCGGCAGCACCGCGGCGCGTCATGCCACGGCGCTCTTCGATGTCCTCGGGGCGGACGCCGTCACGGTGAGCCCGTACCTCGGGTCGGAGGCGATCGGTCCCATCATCGAGCGCCCGGATCGGTTCGCGTACGTCCTGTGCCGGACGTCCAATGCCGGGGCAGGGGAGTTCCAGGACCTCGCGGTCCCGGCGGACCCGGACCTCGATGCGCCCGGGGAGCCGCTGTACCTGCGGGTGGCCCGACGCGTCGTCGCGTGGGGGCCCGGCGGTACCGTCGGCCTCGTCGTCGGGGCGACGGCGCCGATCGAGCTCGCCGCTGTCCGTGCCGTTGCGCCCGGCCTGCCGTTCCTCGTCCCGGGCGTCGGGGCCCAGGGTGGCGACGCGGAAGCGGTCCTTCGCCACGGCGCCGCGACGGCACGGCCGGGCGCGGGGCGGGCCGGAGGGGGGCTGCTCGTCAACGTGTCGCGGGGGATCACGGGAGCCGCCGCGGACGCTCGCCCGGCGGACGTCGGACGGGCCCTCGGGGCGGCCGCCCTCGTCTGGGCGGGGCGCCTCCCTGTGCTAGAGTAAATCGCCCTCCACCGGGACCCATCGGGCGGCGGAGAGCGCTATCGGATGCGAGGGCGAACGAACGATGCCGAACATCGGACCCGTCGAGCTGATCATCATCCTGGTGATCGCGCTCCTCATCCTCGGACCCGGCAAGCTGCCCGACGTGGGAGCGGCCGTGGGCAAGAGCATCAAGGAGTTCCGCAAGGCAACGCAGGACGTGACCGACACGGTCAACACCGCGACGACCATGCCGACGCCCGCTCCGCCCGCCCCGCCCGCTCCG
>CAIYQJ010000405.1 GCA_903928275.1 uncultured Chloroflexota bacterium | reverse complement strand
TCACGTTCCACGTCGAGGTCGACGAGCCGATCGAGCCGACGCTGCGCGCCATCCGGGCGGCCGGGCGGGCGGCCGGCCTCGCGGTCCGGCCGGCGACCGGTCTCGATGCCCTGGAGCCGTACCGGGCACTCCTCGACATCGTGATGATCATGACGGTGGAGCCCGGGTTCGGCGGCCAGGCCTTCCTCCGGGAGCCGGCCAGGAAGCTCCTCGACGCCCGACGTCTCGTGGACCATCGCCCGTGGAGCGGCGAGCTGCACGTGGACGGCGGCGTGAACCGGGAGACGGCCGAGTACGCGGGCTCGCTCGGCGCGGACGTGCTCGTCGTGGGCAGTGCCCTGTTCCGGAAGGGCGCGGACCCCGCCCGCGAGACGCGGCTGATCCGCAGCCTCGCCGAGGAGGGCTTCGCGCACGCGTTCCGCGGGGACCGCCCGCCGGCCCCGAAGGATCGGTGGGTGCGCGTGACGACGCTCCCGCGCGAGGTCGGCGCGGGCCTCGTCCGGACGCTCGAGGGCGACGGGATCCCGGTCATCTTCCTCCGTGGGGACGGTCCGATCGACGCGGACGGTGTCCGCGAGTACGACATCCTCGTCCCGGTGGCCGCGGACCCCATCGTCCGAGACCGCCACGCGGAGGCGCTCGCGGCGGCCGAGGCAGCGGGACGGGAGGCGCGAGCCTGATGCGCGCGCTCCTGCAGCGAGTGACGCGGGCCGAGGTCAGGGCGGACGGCGAGGTCACGGGCCGCACCGGCCCGGGCCTCCTCGTGCTCCTCGGCGTGGGCCACGCCGACGATGACGCGACCGCCGTGGCGCTCGCCCGGAAGGTCGCGGAGCTGCGGATCTTCGAGGATCCGGAGGGACGGACGAACGTGTCGCTCCTCGACATCGGCGGGGGAGCGCTCGTCGTCAGCCAGTTCACCCTCTACGCGGACACGCGGCGGGGACGGAGGCCGGGCTTCACCGACGCGGCCGATCCGGCGGAGGCGGAGCGACTCTACGAATCCTTCGCGGAGGCGCTGGCGGCGCTCGGGCCGTCCGTGGGCAGGGGTCGCTTCGGAGCCGCGATGCAGGTGGAGCTCGTGAACGACGGGCCCTTCACGATCTGGCTGGACACGGCCGATCGCTGACGGGCGTCGGCGTGGCCGAGCCGCCGATCAGGCGCTCCTCGATCAGGCGCTCTTGGCCGCCGTGCGCCGGCACCGCGTGCACACGAGCCGCTTGACCGGCCGGCCGCCCTCGACGACGACGAGCTTCTGGAGATTGGGCTGATAGCGGCGATGGGCGCGCACGCGGTTCATCCCGGAGGACTGGGGATTGAAGCCGCCCATCGACACCTTGCCGCAGACCGCGCACTGACGAGCCATCAGATCCTCGTTCTTGAGATGAGGTGGTCGACGGAGCCGACCGGCCTGCCGCGCCGCGCACGGCGAGCAGAGGCTCGAGAGTCCCCGAGCGGGGCCGTATCATAGCACCCGCGAGCCACCGCGCCCGTCGTCGCTCGTCACGAGTCGAGGAGCCCATGCCCGAGCGCCCCATCCCCGGTCGTGCCCTCGTCACCCGCCGTGCGGTCGAGGAGATCGTCCGCGCCGCCGCGCTCGAGAGCTACGGCGTGACGAGCCTCGCCGATCCCGACCTCGTGAGCCGCCTCCTTCGATGGCTCCGCGTCCGCCAGTCCGGCGTCCGGGTCGATCTGCAGGACGGGATCCGGGCCGAGCTGTTCCTCACCGTCGCGTACGGCGTGCCGGTCGCGGAAGTCGGACGCCAGGTGGAGTCCGCCGTTCGGTACGCGCTCCGACGATCGCTCGGCGTCGACCTCGATCGCTTCGTCGTGCACGTCGGAGGGCTGCGGTACCAGCCCGCGCGGCCGCCCGTCGGCACCGGAAGCCATGGCCCCGCACTCCAGGACGCGGGCCCGCTCCTCGACGCCGAGGCGTCCTCGGACGAGGGGGCGAGCCGGGTCGCGGGCGCCGATCGCCCGGCCGAGCGGCCCTCCGCGGCGGGCGGCGGATGACGCGCCGGTCCTGCGACGGCGCCGGGCTCCTCGCGGCGTTCCGCTCGTCCGTCGCATCGATCGAGGCGCACGTCGACGAGCTCAACGCCCTCAACGTCTACCCGGTCCCGGACGGGGACACCGGCTCGAACATGCTCGCCACGGTTCGAGCGGCCCTCGAGGAGGGCGAGCGCGACGCGACGGACCAGGCGGACCGCGTCGCTGCCGCGATCAGCTTCGGGGCGCTCATGGGCGCGCGCGGCAACTCCGGAGTGATCCTCTCCCAGGTCTTCCGGGGCATCGCCGATGGCCTCCGCGGCAAGCACCGGTTCAACGGGCTCGACGTCGCCCATGCGCTCACGGTCGGCAGCGAGACGGCGTACGCCGCCGTGGTGAAGCCGGTCGAGGGGACGATCCTCACCGTCGTGCGCGCGGCGGCGGCGGCGGCGGTCGCCGCGGCCGAGCGCGAGAACGATATCGAGGTCGTCGTGGGCGCCGCCCTCGAGGCCGCGGACCGCGCACTCGCGCGGACGCCCCTGCTGCTCCCCGTCCTGCGGGATGCGGGCGTGGTGGATGCAGGGGGAGCTGGGTTCTTCCGCGTCCTGCAGGGCGCCCACCGGTACCTCACCGGCGAGTCGGCTGCGGTCGCGCCGTCCCGCGCCATGGGCTCGCGGCCGAGCGCGGTGGTGCCGCACGCGGACGAGGGCTTCGGGTACGAGACGATGTTCCTCCTGGAGGCCGACGCGGGCCGATCGCTCGACCTCGACGCGATCCGGACCCACCTCGAGACGGTCGGCGAGTCGGTGCTCGTCGCGGGGGACGCGCGCGCCGTGAAGGTCCACGTGCACAGCGAGCGGCCCGACGGCGTGGTCGCCTACGGGCTCGGGCTCGGGACCCTCAGCCGGATCAGCATCGAGAACCTGGACCGCCAGGCGCGGGACGTGAAGGCGGGGCGCGGCGGTGCGGTGGCCGTCGTCGCCCTCGGCGTGGAGGAGCCGCAGCACGGGGCCGGCTGGGAGGAGATCGCCGCCGACGTCTCGCCGACGCTCGTCGCGGCCGCGCCTCGGGGCACCTCGAGCCCCGCGCCGATGTCGGCCTCGGGCGGCCGAGGAGCCGGCTCGGCCGCGGTCTCACTCGCGGTCGTGGCGGTGGCGAACGGCGACGGCATCGCGGCAGTCTTCGAATCCTTCGGCGTGTCGGCGGTCGTGCGCGGCGGCCAGTCCGCGAACCCGAGCACGGGCGAGCTGCTCAAGGCGGTGGCTCCGATCGTCGCCGACGAGATCCTCGTCCTCCCGAACAACCCGAACGTGGTCATGGCCGCGCGGCAGGTCGCTCTGCTCACCGACCGCCCGGTGCACGTGGTGCCAACGCGCAACGCCGCAGAGGGCGTCGCGGCCCTGCTCGCGCTCGATCCGAGCGCCACCGGGCCCGCCAACGTGGCCACGATGACCGAGGCGTGCCGCGCCGTCCAGACGCTGCAGGTCACCGAGGCGGTCCGCGACGCGCGGATCGGCGGCCGGAAGATCCGCAAGGGCCAGACCATCGTCCTCGATCCCGACGATGGGCTGGTGGCGGCGGACGCCGACCGCGAGCGTGCGGTGCTCGCCGGCATCGCCGCGCTCCGCGCGGGCTTCGAGCTCATCACGCTCTACTACGGCGAGGGCGTCGACCTCGCGGAGGCGGAGCGGATCGCGCGGAGCATCGCGGAGGAGCATCCGGACGTCGAGGTCGAGGTGATCCGTGGCGGGCAGCCGCACTACGCGTTCCTCTTCGCCGCGGAGTGACGGCGCCATGCCGGGCGGCGCGCCCGCGGGCCCGGGCCCCGG
>CAIYQJ010000404.1 GCA_903928275.1 uncultured Chloroflexota bacterium | reverse complement strand
GGCTCCGGCTCCGGCACGAGGGCTGCGACAACTTCGGGCTCCGGCTCCGGCACGAGGGCTGCGACAACTTCGGGCTCCGGCTCCTGCTCCGGTGCGGCGACCGCGGCTGCGGGCTCCGGCTCCGGCTCCGGCTCGGGCTCGGCGGCGGCGACCGGTGCCGGCTCGGCGACCGCTGCGATGATCGGCTCTGTCTCGGCGGTGGCGGCGACGCCTGCGGGCTCCGGCTCGGGCGTCGCGACGATCCCCGCGGACGGGACCGCGGGTGTCTCTACCGGCGCCGCGAGGGACATCGTCGGTTCGGGCGGCGTGACCTGCGTCGCTCCCGCCGCTGCGAACAGGTCCTCCGCGGTCGGCGCGCACGTCCGACAGAGTCCGTCGGCGGCGTTCCAGCAGTCCTGGCAGACGTACCGGCGGCACTCGAGGCAGAGCGAGAAGGTGTCGCGGAATGCCGCCAGCTGGCGGGTCGCGCCCTCACCCTCGAGGCGCGTCCACGCGTCGGCCATCGCTTCGCCCAGTGTGGGCGCCTGGTTCAGTACGTAGGATCGGAGTCCCCGGGAGATGCGCCTGACGCGGGCGACACCGCCCGGCCGCGGACGGTCGAACACGTGCCGTCGCCCGCAGTTCTCGCAGTACATCTCGGTGATCGGCTCGGCCATTCCCGCTCCTGGTCCGGACCGGTCGCGCGCGCGCGGCCTGAGACGATGTCACCGTACACCGTCCGGTCGATCGCGACCCTCGCCCCCCTGTCTGCGCCGGTGCCTCACTCCCGCTCAGTGCCGCATCGTGCCGCCCGGGCGGCCTCTGATAGACTCCGGGCGCCTCATGCGCCCCTTCGCCTTCATCGAGCGACTCCTCGAACGCGCCTTCGAACGGCCGTCAGCGCGACTCTTCCGCACGCCGCTCCGGGTCCCGGTCATCGAACGGCGCATCGAACGGGCGATGGAGATCGAGAGGCGGCGTGTCGGTCGCCGGATCGTGGTCCCGGACCGATTCGTGGTGGCCGTCCGCCCTGCCGACATCGCGGGTCTCGCCGCGGAGGCCGGTGGCGGCAAGCTGCTCGCCGGCAGCCTCGCCGATGCGTCGCTCTCGTTCGCGCGCGCCCACGGGTACACGATGGACCGGTTGCCGGTCGTGACGCTCGCACCGGACGGGACCGCGCCGGCCGGCGACGTGCGAGTGGCCGCCGCGTTCTCGAGCGATGTCACCTCCGCTGGGGCCGATGGATCGGCGCCTCGAACGGCGAACCGGGCGGGGGCGGGCGTGCAGGGACCGAGCTGGGACCCTGAGCGCACGTCCGACTCCACGGGACCCGCCGACCCCACGCGCGTCTTCCGGCCCCCGGAGGCCGCACCCGTCCGGGCGACGCTCCTCGTCCGTGAGCCCGGAGGCCGGTCTCGCACGGTCGATGTGTCCGACGCCCCGGTCGTCGCGGGGCGCGACGCGGGCTGCGACCTGGTGCTCGACGACCGGCGCGTGTCGCGCCACCACGCGCGGATCGCCCCGCGCGGTGGCTTCCTGGTGCTGGCGGACCTTGGGAGCACGAACGGGACGTACCTGCGCGACCAGCGGGTATCCGAGGTGGCCCTCGGCGTCGGCGATGTGATCACGCTCGGAGACTCGACGATCCAGGTCCTGCCGGCCGCACGACCGCCGGCGGGCCCCCCGCCGCCGGATCCCGTGACGGCAGGCGCACGCGACCACTGATGGATCCGCTCGTCACGTCGCTCTGGGTGGTCCGCTTCGCGCTCCTGGGCCTGATGTGGCTCTTCCTGCTCGCCGTGGCACGCGTGCTCCTCCGCGATGTACGGCGGGCGTCGGGCGACGCGGGCGCCGAGCTCGGACGGCTCGTGGTCGTCGCCTCACCGGACGGTCAGCCGGCCGTCGGTGCGACCTTCGCCGTCGACGCCGTGACCACCCTCGGCCGCGACCTCGGGAGCACGATCGTCATCCCCGACGCGTTCGCGTCGACGGAGCATGCGGTCATCACCTACCGCGGGCGTGCGTGGTTCGTCGAGGACCGCGGGAGCACCAACGGCACGTACGTGAACGGGAGCCTCATCGAGGGCGTCGTGCCGCTCGCAGTCGGGGACGAGATCCAGGTGGGTCGCGTCCGACTGCGGCTGGACCGCGGACGCCGGTGACGGCAGCGGCCGCGGTCGCGCCCCGCGGCATCGCCCGTTTCCGGCCGCGGACGCGCCGCCGCGAGCTCATCCTGCTCGCGATCGTGACGATCACCCTGGGGGTCGGTGGTCTCTCGCTCGGGATGCAGCGGACGGGCCGCCCGACCGTCGAGGGTGGGACCCTCCTCGCGATCTACGTCCTGGCGCTCTTCGCGGTGCACGTCGCCCAGTCGGTCGCCGGACGGCGCACAGACCAGGCCCTACTCCCCACCGTCGGCATGCTCGGCGGAATCGGCCTGCTCCTGATGATCCGCCTGCCGCAGGACCTCGTCACGCAGCGGTTCGGCGGGATCGAGCTCGGCCTCGCGCAGCTCCAGCTTGCCTGGCTCTGCCTGGGCCTCGCGATCATCGGCACGCTCGGGATCGTCGTCCGATCGGACGCCTGGCTGCGCCTCTACAAGTACACGTGGGCGGCCATCGGGGTGGCGCTCCTGCTCCTCGTGTTCGCGCTCGGCGTCGATGAGAATGGCTCGCGACTCACGCTCGTGGTCGGCCCCTTCAGCGGGCAGCCGTCCGAGCTCCTGAAGGTCGTCCTCGTCATCTTCCTCGCGGGCTATCTCGCCGAGTACCGACCGCTCCTCGCGACGGAGCGCACCTCGATCGGACCGCTGCACGTCCCGCCGCTTCCGTACCTGCTCCCGATGCTCGCGATGGTCGGCGTGTCCACGGGGATCGTCATCATCCAGAAGGACCTCGGCGCGGCGCTGCTCTTCTACGTGATCTTCCTCGTGCTCCTGTACCTCGCGACGGGACGCGCCAGCTGGGTCGCGCTCGGCCTCGCCCTCGGCACCATCGCATCGATCTGCCTGTACTTCCTGTTCCCCACGGTCCAGGAACGCGTCGCCATCTGGCTCGACCCGTTCGCCGATCCGCTCGGCTCCGGGTTCCAGATCGTGCAGGCATTGCATGCGTTCGCACGAGGGGGACTCTTCGGCGTGGGCCTCGGCGCCGGGTTGCCCGAGATCGCCGGTCGACTCCCGATCCCCGCGGTGCACACCGACTTCCCGCTCGCCGCCCTCGGGGAGGAGCTGGGGCTCGCGGGGGTGCTCGCGATCCTCGCGCTGTTCCTCGTCGTCGTGGCGCGTGGGCTACGCATCGCGGCGGCTGCGGCCGACACGTTCCGCGCGCTCCTGGCGGCCGGTCTCGCGATCGTCGTGGGCGCGCAGGCGTTCGTCATCGCGGCGGGCGACCTCAAGCTCATCCCGCTCACCGGGATCACACTGCCGTTCATCAGCTACGGAGGCTCGTCGCTCCTCGTGAACTCTGTCGTCGTGGGGCTGCTCCTCGCGCTCTCCGATCGCGGGATCGAGCCCCCGCCGCCGCCCCGGACGCGGGGAGCGATCATGCGGCCGCTCCGCAGGAGCCGCGGATGACCGGCGGGCCGCCGCGTGCCGACCGCGGACTCGGGAAGTCCGTCGGGCGCACGATGCTCGCCGCGGTGGTAGCGGTGGTCATCCTCGCCGCGGGCGCCACGTGGTGGCAGGTCGTGGACGCGCCCAGCCTCACCGGGTCGCCGGACGACGCGGCGAACGTCGCGGCAGCGCGCTCGGTCGTGCGCGGGACCATCCGTGACCGGGCAGGTCGCGTGCTCGCTTCGACGACACGCGACGCCAACGGCGAGCCATACCGCGTCTACGCGAGCACGGCGACGACGGGCGTCATCGGCTACGCATCCCGGCGATACGGCTCGGCCGGGATCGAGCGCACGTTCGACGCCGAGCTCACCGGCCGGCGTGACCCCGACCCGGTCCAGGCCATCCTCGACCATCTCGATCCGTCGCGCCGACGGACCGGCGACGACCTGCGGACCTCGCTGTCGCTCCCCCTCCAGCGGCTGGCTGTGTCGCTGCTCGGGAACGACCGGGGCGCCGTCGTGATGCTCGACCCACGGACCGGCGAGGTCCTCGTCGACGCGTCCACGCCGACGTACGACGCGAACACGATCGCGGACCCGGCCGGCGACCCCGCCTACTTCGCGAAGCTGCGGACGGACCCGACGTCCCCGCTCCTGCCGCGCCCCACGCTCGGGCTCTACGTCCCGGGCTCCATCTTCAAGATCGTGACCGCGATCGCCGGGCTCGGCTCGGAGGCGATCACGCCGCAGACGACATACTCCCAGCAACCGCCGGCGGAGAAGAACGGCCTGCTCGTCGACGGCTACCGGGTGAAGGACGGGCATCACGACTTCACGCAGCCGAAGCCTCTCGCGCTCTCCGAGGCGACCGAGGTGTCGTGCAACATCTTCTATGCGCTCACGGGGCTGGCGACCGGCGGAGCCGAGCTCGTGCGGTGGGCGGCCTCGGTGGGCTTCGGCGGCCCGATCCCGTACGACCTGCCGACCGAGACGAGCCAGGTGACGAACGGGACGGGCAGCACTCCCGGCGGCTTCACCGATCGCGTGGAGCTCGCGAACGCCGCGTACGGGCAGGCGGAGGTGCTGGCCACGCCGCTGCAGATGGCGCTCGTGGCCGCGGCCGTCGCGAACGGCGGGACGATCATGCGTCCGCGGGTCGTGACCGCCGTCGTGTCGCCCGACGGGAACGTCGCCGAGCGGCCGGCCGAGGTCTGGCTCAAGCCGTTCGGTCCCGACGTGGCGTCGCCCATCCGGGACGCGATGACCCGCGCCGTCGAGGGCCGCTACGGGCGGCTCTTCACGAGCGGCGCCAAGGTCCCGGGAGTGCTCACGGCCGGTAAGTCCGGCACCGCCGAGATCGGCGGGTCCGGGGAGCCGCATTCGTGGTTCATCGGCTTCGCGCCGGCCGACCATCCGACGATCGCGATCGCCGTCCTCGTCGAGAACGGAGGGAGCGGGGCGAGCCGCGCCTCTCCGATCGCGGGGAAGCTCATGTCGGCGTACTTCGCCCAGGCGGCCCAGTGACGGAGCGCGGACCGGGGCGCGGCGGCGATGGTCGCATACCGCCGGCAGACGTGGACGGTGTACCCGTAGCGGACGAGCGGCGCCCGCTCGTCGAGCGGATCGGGCTCGCGGCGGTCGCCGCCGTCATCGTGGCGCTGTTCGCGTTCGTGGCCGTGGCGTCGTGGGTCTCCGGCGAGCCGTTCCTCGCGTTCATGGCCGTGCTCGGCATCGCCATGACCGGGTGGATGGGCCTGCGGACGCTGCTGCGCGGCTGACCCCGGCCGCGCGGTCACAGGGGGACCTCAGGGACCCATGTCGGCATCCCGACGTACTATCGACACCGCGGTCCGTCCCCGACCGGCATGCCGCGCCGACCCCGCCCGCACGGAGACCATCGATTGCACCATATCCAGGAGTCCGGCGAGCGCATCCAGGCCAATGTCGAGCGCGTCATCGTGGGCAAGCATCGCGAGGTGCGGATCGCTCTCGTCGCGCTGCTGTGCCGCGGCCACCTCCTCATCGAGGACGTGCCCGGCACCGGCAAGACGGTCCTCGCGAAGGCGATCGCGCGCAGCATCGGGTGCACGTTCCGCCGGATCCAGTTCACGCCCGACCTCCTCCCCTCGGACGTGACGGGCCTCTCGATCTACAACCAGAAGACCCAGGAGTTCGAGTTCCGGCCAGGGCCGATCTTCGCGCAGGTCGTCCTGGCCGACGAGATCAACCGGGCGACGCCCAAGACGCAGTCGGCGCTCCTCGAGTGCATGGAGGAGCGCCAGGCCACGATCGACGGAATCACCCACATGATGCCGGAGCCGTTCCTCGTCATCGCGACCCAGAATCCGATCGAGTACGAGGGCACGTTCGCACTCCCGGAGGCCCAGCTGGACCGCTTCATGCTCAAGCTCCGGATGGGCTACCCGGAGCCCGCCGAGGAGATCGTCATCCTCGACGAGCAGAAGCGGACCCACCCGCTCGACGCGCTCACCGACGTGATCTCGGCCGCGGACCTCTACGCGCTCCAGGCCGCGACCCGCGAGGTCTACGTCGACCCCGCGGTCAGCGAGTACATCGTCCGGCTCGTGGGGGCCACGCGCGTCCACCCCGACGTGTACCTCGGCGCATCTCCGCGCGGCTCCATCGCCCTGTATCGCGCGAGCCAGGCGCTCGCGGCACTCCTCGGACGCGACTACGTGATCCCCGATGACGTGAAGGAGCTCGCGGAGTCCGCGTTGGCGCACCGGGTCATCGTGAAGACCAGCTCCACGATCCGCGACATCGAGCCCGGGCAGGTCGTGCGCGAAGTGGTCGACGCCGTGCCGGTCGGCAGCGAGAAGCCCGTCGGTCGGATGGGTGGCCCGCGCGACATCGGCGACCGCGAGCCCGGCGTCCGCTGACCGGCGCCACCCCACCGACGCCTCCATGTTGCGGCTCCGTCGCCTGCCGATCCTCGTCGTCGGGACGATCGTCATCGTCGCCGCCCTGTCGACCGGCCTCCCATTCCTCTTCTTCCTCGTCTACCTCGGGTTCCTCGTCATCGCCGGCAGCTACTTCGCCACGCGCCTCGGCCTCCAGTCGCTCGAGGCGGGGTTCGCCATCGGGCAGGTGCACGGGCACGTGGGAGACCAGCTCCGGGCCACGTACACCGTGCGCAACGTCGGACGACTCCCCAAGCTCTGGCTGGAGACGTACAACCCGTCGAGCCTCCCCGTGCCCCTGCCGGGACGTGCCATCTCGCTCGGGCCGCGAGCCGAGCGGACGTGGGTCGCCAAGGTGCCCCTGAGCAGGCGTGGCCACTTCCGTGTGGACCCGCTCCAGATCCGCACCGGCGATCCGTTCGGGCTCTTCGAATCCGTCGCCGGGGTGGGTCACGGCGTCAACGTCGTCGTCTATCCGCGCATCGAGCGGATCCCGCACTGGCGCCTCCCCTCGGCGGAGCTCGACGGCAGCCATACGTCACGCGAGCGGGCGCTCCAGACCACCCCGCTCGCGACGGGCGTCCGGCCGTACGCGCCGGGCGATTCCTTCAACCGGATCCACTGGAAGTCGACCGCCCGGCACGGGGAGATCCAGGTGAAGGAGTTCGACCTGGAGCAGACCGCGGACGCGTGGATCGTCCTCGACCTCGATGCGGGCGTGCAGGCGGGGAAGGGGGACCGCTCCACCGTCGAGGTCGGGATCCGCGCCGCCGCGTCCATCGCGGCCAAGGCGGTGGAGGAAGGCCGCGCGGTGGGGATCACCGCGACCGGCCGCCATCCGACGACGCTCCAGGCCGATCGAGGGCCGCGCCAGCGGCTCAAGATCATGCAGCTGCTCGCGGCCGTGGAGGGCGACGGCCCTGCCCCGCTCGCAGAGGCCCTGAGCGTGACGCTCCCGCGGCTGCGTCGCGGGATGACGGTCGTCGTCATCACGTCCTCGGACGAGGCCGCATGGATCCGTCCGCTCGCGACACTCCGATCGAGGGGCGTGGCGTGCGTCGTCGTGCTACTCGACGGGCCGACGTTCGCGGTGCCTTCCGCAGGGGCGGCCCCGGTCGCGGCCCGTGCGGTCGCGGCCCCTGCGGTCGCGGCCTCCACCGCGGCGGCTCACGGCGGACCCGCGGCCGGTGGCATCGCCGGGGACTTCGGCGCGCCGACGGGAATCCCCGACGCCGAGGACGACCCCGACCACGCGGAGGCGATCCAGGCCATGCGGGCGCTCCGGCACCAGCTCGCCGAGTACGACCTCCGAACCGTCATCGTCCGTGCGGACGAGCGACTTTCGGAGGCCCTCGCGTGAGCAGGGCTCCCACGGCCAGCACCAGCCGTCGCCCGACCCCGGCGGATGCCTCACGGGGCATGGCTCGGTCGATGTCGATCGAGGACGCGGCGCGCCGGTTCATCGCCGGCCCGGAGGAGGGCTGGTCCAGCCTGCTCCTCCTGCTCGTCATGGCTGTCACCATGGCCTTGTCGATCGACGACGCTCGCTGGGTCCTCGGGCGCGGCGAGTACACGGACTTCCTCGCGTGGATCGCGGCGGCCGGCGTGGTCGCCGGCCTCGTCGCCGGGAAGATGCCGTGGCCGCGCGTGGCCGCGCTCACGGTGCAGGCGTTCGTCGGCGTGGGCCTGGTCGTGATCGCCGTGGGCATGACGATCGACCCGCACGCGGCGGGGATCCTCGACGCCGTGGCCATCGCATCCCGGTCGGCCTTCGGCGCCTACACGGACCTGGTCGTCCGGGGCAGGTCGACGACGACGCAGGTCGGCCACTTCCTCGCAATCCTCGGCCTCATCACGTGGTCCACGGCGTTCTTCGCCTCGTGGACGGTGTTCCGGCACGGCAAGGCCACCGGCGCAGTGCTCGCCGTGGGGACGGTCCTCCTCCTGAACGTGTCGATCACTGTCCGTGACCAGTTCCATCTTCTCGTCATCTTCTGCCTCGCCGCCCTCCTGCTCGTGGTGCGCGTCCACGTCTCCGACGAGAGACGCGCGTGGGCGCGCCACCGGATCGACGACACAGCCGGCACCTCCTCGCTCTACCTGCGAGCGGGCCTCGGGTTCGTGCTCGTCTCCGTCGTCGGCGCGCTCGTGCTGACGAACGTGGCCGCGTCCGCGCCGCTCGCGTCGGCATGGGACGGCGTGGACCAGCGGCTCGTCGAGGTGGGCAGCACGATCTCGCGGCTGCTTCCCGGCGGTGGACCGGGCACGCGCGTCGGCGGGATCGTCTTCGGGCAGACGGCCGCGATCTCGGGGACATGGCTGACCGACAGCACAGAGGTCTTCACGGCGAAGATGCCGGATGCGGCGACGTACGCGTGGAGGGCTGCGGCGTACGATTCGTTCACGGGCAGCTCGTGGACCTGGACGGACACGCGTGACACGCGCGTCGCGGCCGGCGACCCGGTCCTCGCCGGCACGGGCGAGCCGATCGACCCGACGGTCGGGCGGCGCCGGGTGACGTTCGAGATCACGCCGTCCGACGCGGCGTCGAGGCTCATCGTGAGCCCGAACGGCCCCGCGACGATCGACCGACCCACGCGGCTCACGCTCGTCTACGCCCAGCCCGATGCCACGCCGGCCCCGAGCCAGGCCGCGGCCGACGGCTTCCTCGCGACGATGACGTCCGCTGGGGCCGGACGACCGTACCTGGTCACCGCGCTCGTGCCGGACATGAGCCCGGCCGACCCCAACGGGCTCACGGCCAACAAGCTTCGGGCCGCCGGCTCCGACTATCCACCCGACGTGGTCGCCCTGTACGCCACGGTCCTGCCCGGGACCGTGGGCACCGAGACGCGCCAGCTGCTCGACCGGATCGAGCGCGAGAGCGGGGCGACGAACGCCTACGACCTCGCCCGCGCCGTCGAGACGTTCCTCCGCGACCCGGCGAACTTCACGTACGACACGGACGTCTCCGACGTCCAGTGCGGGGGCAGGGGAGTGGCCGACTGCTTCATCTACTCGCGGCGTGGGTACTGCGAGTACTACGCGACGACCATGGCCGTCATGCTGCGGCTCAATGGCATCCCCACGCGCTTCGTGGAGGGCTTCCTGCCGGGCGAGCGGGACGTGAACGGTGTGGAGACGGTCACCCGGGCGCGCGCGCATGCGTGGGTCGAGGCCTGGTTCCCCGGGTATGGCTGGGTCGACTTCGACCCGACCGGCGGCGGCGTCGCCCGCGACACGAGCCTGCCCGCCGGACCGCCGGTCGCCTCCAGCTCGCCGACGCCGCTGTCAAGCTCCAGCCTGGTCCCCGACAACGGGGAGCGCGACCCGCGCCGGACGCCGCTCGTGGGCGCGACCGGCACCTCGTCCGATGGCGGCGGGATCCCCGGGCCCGGCCTCTTCGCGATCGCAGCGATCCTGCTGGCCGCGATCGGGTCGCTCCTGCTCGTCGCATTCCTGCGGCGACCCGCCCGGCCGGCCGCACCGGATGCCGTGTATTCGATGGTGACTCGGGTCGCCGGTCGGCTCGGGTATGCGCAGCGGCCGAGCCAGACCGTCTACGAGTACACGGCCGGCCTCGCGGAAGTGCTGCCGGCGGCGGGACCTGACCTCGCGCTGGTGGCCACTTCGAAGGTCGAGGCGACGTACGCTCGCCGGGACCTGTCCGACGAGCGGCTCCGCGAGCTCGGCGCCGCGAGCCGGCGGCTGCGGACGCGACTGCTCCGCCTGGTCCTCCGGCGCCGACCCCCACGGTCCACCCGGCACTGACGAGTGGGGGCTGCCCGGCGCGCCGCCACCGCGAGCCGGGGCGCGGCGGCGAGCCGTATCGCCGATGCGGGGTACGGGGCGATCGTCTCCTACAGCGCGTCGCTCGGGCGACCGCGGTCTGCGACCCCGGTCGCGAGCGGTGCGAGGTGCTCCGCGGCGTTGTGGAGGCGCAGTCGCGCGCTCCCGCGCCGGATCTCCACGATCGTGATCGCCGCGGGGGCGAACGGGAACCGCCAGAACCCGGTCAGCGGCAGGTCCAGCAGGGCGAGCAGCAGGACGCGGAACGACGCGTCGTGGGCGACGATGACGGCCCACGGGACGTCCGGCTCGCCGAGCTCGTAGCCGAGCACCTGGGGGCGGCCGGCCACGCCTGCGTCGTCGGGAGCCGGCTGGCCGAGGTCCTCGATCAGCGGCCGGAGCCACGCGCGGACGCGGGCGTCGGCGTCGGCGAGAGGGTCCCCGCCCGGCGCGTGCGCCGCCCAGGGCGCGCGGCGCCACGCGGCGAGGGTGGGGCCGTGCGCGACCTCGATCTCCTCGAGGCGCATCCCCTCCCAGGCGCCCTGGCCGATCTCGACGAACGCCGGCGCCACCTCCGGGGCGACGTCGATTCCCGCCGATCCGAACGCGGTCACGATCGCGGCTGCCGTGTCCGCGGCCCGGGAGAGCGGCGAGTGGACGATCCGGCGTGGCGGCGACGTCGGGAGCGGGAGCGGGGAGGGGAGTCCGCGAGCGACCAGGCGCGCGGCGACCAGGTGGGCCTGTCGACGACCGCGCTCCGAGAGGGCCGTGTCGGCGCGCCCCTGGAACCGGCGCTCGCGGATCGCTTCCGTCTCCCCGTGCCGGACGAGCACGAGCGTGGCATCGAGGCTGTCCGGGAGGAGCCCGCCGGTCGTCACGCCGCCTCCGCGTCGCGGGCGTCGCGGGCATCGCGGGGGTCGCGTGTCGCGATGTCACCGGGCAGACGGCGCGGCGCGGTCCGCCCGGTCACGCGCCTCGGCCGCCGGACGCCCCGTCTCCGTCGACCGCGAGCCGCAGGACCCACACGTCGATGATCGCATCGTCCTCGCGGATGGCGGCAGCGATCCCGTCCGGTGGGATGGCGTCGAGCGCGAGGAGCATGAGCGCCTCGGCTCGGGGTGCGAGCCGGGCGAGCGTCATCGCGCTGATGTTCACGTCCGCGGCGCCGAGGAGGGCGCCGATCCGGCCGACGATCCCCGGCCGGTCGCGGTGGCTCGTCAGGAGCATCGACGCGGCCGGCTCCATGTGCAGCCAGAAGTCGTCGATGCGCACGAGGCGGGCCTTCTGCGCCTCGATCGTCCCGGCGACGATCACGGTCCGGCCGCCCGCCTCCGCGTGGAGCGTCAAGAGCGAGGAGTACGAGCCCGCGTCGTCGGTGCGCTGCTCGGTCACCGCGATCCCCCGCGTCTTCGCGAGATGCCCCGCGTTCACGAGGTTCACGCGCTCGGCCGTGGAGCCCTCGAGCAGCCCGCGGAGCGCCGCCGCGGTGAGTGGGCTCGTCTCGTGGGCGGCGATCTCGCCGGCGGCCTCGACGGAGAGCGATTCGACGGCCCCGCGCAGGTACTGGCGGACGAAGGAGCCGAGCGCCTCGGCGAGCGGGAGGAACGGCGCGAGCGCGGTGGTCGTCTCCGGGCCGAGCAGGGGGGCGTTCACCGCGTACCGCGCCGGTCGACCGGCGAGAACGTCGAGGACCTGCTGCGACGCCTCGACGGCCACGCGGACCTGGGCCTCTGCCGTGGAGGCCCCCAGGTGCGGTGTGAGCACGGTGTGCGGCGCGCCGCGGAGCGGGTTGTCGGCGGGCGGCGGCTCCTGGGTGTAGACGTCGACCGCGGCCCCAGCGATCGTCCCGGCCGCCAGCGCATCGGCGAGCGCCGCCTCGTCGACCACGCCGCCACGCGCCACGTTGAGGACGAACGCGGTCGGCTTCATCCGGCCAAGCTCGCGCGCCCCGATCATGCCGGCGGTGGTGCGGTTCTTCGGGACGTGAAGGCTCACGACATCGGAGCGCTCGAGAAGGTCCGCGAGCTCGACGACTTCCGCGCCGTGCAGGGCGGCCAGGTCGGCGGTGACGAACGGATCGGCGACGAGGACCGTCATCTCCATCGCCTTCGCGCGGACGGCGACCGCCTGGCCGATCTTGCCGAAGCCGACGAGGCCGAGCGTCTTCCCGCGGAGCTCCACGCCCGTGAACTGCGATCGCTTCCACTCGCCGCGCCGGAAGGACGCGTCGGCGGCGGCGATGTTGCGCGCGAGCGCGTAGAGGAGGCCGAGCGTGTGCTCGGCGGCGGCGATGGTGTTGCCTGTCGGGGCGTTCACGACCGTGATGCCCGCCCGCGTGGCGGCGTCGAGGTCCACGTTGTCCACGCCGACCCCGGCCCGGCCGATGACCGCGAGGCGAGCCCCTCGGGAGATCATCTCGGCGTCGACCTGGACCTGGCTGCGCACCACGAGGGCGTCGTACTCGGCGAGGATCGCGAGGTACTCGTCCTTCGAGAGACCCACCCGCTCGTCCACGTCGTGCGCAGCGCGCAGGATCTCCACGCCCTCTGGCGCGAGCTGTTCAGCCACCAGGATCCGCATGAAGTTCGCCCTCCGCACGTCCGCGTCGGTGCGCGTCGGGCGCCCCGCTCCGCCGAATCGTACCGGCCCGAGCCCGATCACGCGCTGCCGCCAGTCCGAGGCGCGATCGCACTGACCGCCCTGGCCCGGCGCTGCCGCGTCGCGGGCTGCCTGGCGCGCCGGGCGCCGGCCGTACGCACGGCCGAAACCCGCCGCCGGCTGAAACCCGTCCCCGCAGTACGCATGGCCGAAACCCGCCGCCGGCCGTACCCGATCGCCCGATCACCGGGAGGACTTCGCGGGCGGTCGATG
This sequence comes from uncultured Chloroflexota bacterium, assembly GCA_903928275.1. Classification (GTDB taxonomy): domain Bacteria; phylum Chloroflexota; class Limnocylindria; order Limnocylindrales; family CSP1-4; genus CAIYQJ01. The sequence continues at coordinate 283 of CAIYQJ010000404.1, read as the reverse complement.
TCGCCGGCTGTCACCCGGCCGAGGTTCCGGCGATCGCACCGCCGCTCCTCGTGCACGACCGCCGACACCGCGGCCCGTGCGAACCTCACAGCCAGTCTCCGGGGTGGCATCCGGCGGTTCGCGGCGCCCGTGGCGCGGTCCCCGCTACCGCTTCTTCCGGGGCGGCCGCGTCTTGCGGGCTTCGCGTTCGGCCATGCGGGCCGCGATGTTCGGCTCCTGGCCGGCGTCTGACGGCACGTAGTAGCGCCGGCCGGCGAGCCTGTCGGGCAGGTAGCGCTGGCCT
>CAIYQJ010000403.1 GCA_903928275.1 uncultured Chloroflexota bacterium | reverse complement strand
CGCCCGCGGCCGCGGGCGGGGCACGCTGCCCGATCGCCCGCGGCGCCAGCGGCTCGCTGCCGTCATTGCCGGATATCACCCGGAGCACTCGCCGAGAAGTCATCACCGCCCTCGCCGTCGACGGTCACGCTCGGGACCCGTCCCGCCGATCACCGGAAATCGCCCCCGGTGCTGCGCGGCAACCGTGATGCCACCCCGTAGTCCCCCGGGTGATGCGCGGCGACAGACGCGGCGCTGAGGCCGCCCAGTCCCCGGGGTGATATCCGGTGATCGATCGCGTGTTGCGAGGGGCGCGGACGCGAGGGGCGCGGACGCGGGGCGCCTCGGCCGGAATGCTGGGCGGGCCCGGCCGCCGCCCGGCCTACGCCACCTCCGCGACGGCCTCCACGAACTGGCTGTTGTAGAGGTCGAAGTAGAAGCCGTGCTTCGCGAGCAGCTCCTCGTGGCTGCCCTGCTCCACGATCCGGCCGTGGTCCATGACGAGGATCGTGTCGGCGTCGCGGATCGTCGAGAGCCGGTGGGCGATGACGAAGCTCGTGCGCCCCTTCATCAGGCGCGCCATCGCCTTCTGGACGAGCACCTCGGTCCGGGTATCCACCGAGCTCGTCGCCTCGTCGAGGATGAGGACCTGCGGGTCAGCGAGGAAAGCCCGGGCGATCGTCAGCAGCTGCTTCTCGCCGGCGGAGAGATTGGACGCGTCGTCGTCGATGACCGTCTCGTAGCCGTGGGGGAGCGTACGGACGAAATGGTCCACGTGGGCCGCCTCGGCAGCGGCGTGGATCTCCTCCTCGGTGGCGTCTTCGCGGCCGTACGCGATGTTCTCGCGGATGGTCCCGCCGAAGAGCCACGTGTCCTGGAGGACCATTCCGAACGTCCGGCGCAGGTCGTCGCGCGTGAGCTCGCGCGTGTCGATCCCATCGAGCGTGATCGACCCGCCGTCGATCTCGTAGAAGCGCATGAGCAGGTTCACGAGCGTGGTCTTGCCGGCGCCGGTGGGGCCCACGATCGCGAGCGTCTCGCCGGGCAGGACGACCTCGCTCAGGGCCTCGATGAGCGGCTCCTCCGGCTTGTAGCGGAAGGAGACGTCGGCCATCTCGATGCGGCCGGAGACGCCGTCGAGCACGCGCGGCGTGACGGGGTCGGGGATCTCCTCGGCCTCGTCGAGGAGCTCGAAGACGCGCTCGGCCGAGGCGACCGCCGACTGCATCACGTTCATGATGCTGGCGACCTGCGTGATCGGCATCGTGAACTGGCGCGAATACTGGATGAACGCCTGTACGTCGCCGAGGGACATGGTCCCGTTCGCGACCTGGACGCCGCCGATCACGGCGATGGCGACATAGTTCAGGTTGCTCACGAAGTTCAGCGTCGGCTGGATGATCCCCGAGATGAACTGCGCCCGGTAGCTGGCCTGGAACAGCCCCTCGTTCTGCGCGTCGAAGACCTCGATCGACTCGTGCTGGTGTCCGAAGACCTTCACGAGGCTGTGCCCCGTGTGCATCTCCTCGACGTAGCCGTTGAGCGACCCGGTGCGCTCCCACTGGGCCGCGAACTGGGTCTGCGACCGCCTGGCGATGAGGAACGTGATGACGATCGCGGTCGGGACCACGAGGACCGAGATGAGCGCAAGGAGCGGGCTGATCGTCAGCATCATGATGAGCACGCCGATGACGGTGAGGAGCGCCGTGATCAGCTGCGTCAGGCTCTGCTGGAGGGTCTGCGCGATGTTGTCGATGTCGTTCGTCACGCGGCTCAGGGTGTCGCCGCGCGAGTGACTGTCGAAGTAGGCGAGGGGCAGCCGCGCGAGCTTGAGGTCCACTTTCTTGCGCAGCCCGTACACGGTGCGCTGCGCGACGCCGGCCATGACGTACGCGGACGCCCACTGGAAGACGGCGGCCACGATATACACGGCGGACACGAGGAGCAGGACCTGACCGAGGGCGGTGAAGTCGACGCCCTGGCCCGGGGTGACGGTCATCCCCGAGAGCATGTCCGCCTGCTGGCCCTTGCCCGTGGCGCGGAGGGCGGCCTCGACCTGCGCCTGCGTCAGCCCGGGAGGCAGCTGCTTCCCGATGACGCCTTCGAAGAGGATGTTCGTCGCGTTCCCGAGGAGCTTGGGCCCGGCGATGCTCAGCGCGACGCTGCACGAGGCGAGCCCGACGACGAGGATGACGAGGATCCGCTCCGGGCGCAGCTCGCGCGCGAGGCGGAAGAGCGACCCGCGGAAGTCCTTGGGCTTCGCCGCCGGCATCCCGCCGCCGAAGCCCATCGGGCCGCCCATGCCGGGACCACCACGCGGGCGGCCGCCTGCCGGGCCCATCCCGCCGCCGGGCCGGCCGCTCACGCGACCTCCTCCGCGGTGAGCTGCGAGAAGACGATCTCGCGGTAGGTCTCGCACGTCTCCAGGAGGTCGCGGTGAGTCCCGATCCCCACGATCGCGCCCGCGTCGAGGACAACGATCCGATCCGCGTGCATGATCGTGCCGACCCGCTGCGCCACGATGATCACGGTGGCGTCATGCGTCTCCTCGCGGAGGGCCGCGCGCAGGCGCGAGTCGGTCTTGAAGTCGAGTGCCGAGAAGCGGTCGTCGAAGCTGTAGATGCGCGGCTTCCGGACGACGGCGCGCGCGATCGCCAGGCGCTGGCGCTGGCCGCCCGACACGTTCGTCCCGCCCTGGGAGATCGGCGCGCCGAGCTGCTCGGGCATCTCCGACACGAAGTCGCGGCCCTGCGCCACGGTGAGGGCATGCCACAGCTCGTCGTCCGTGGCGTCGGGCGCGCCATAGCGGAGGTTGGACGCGACCGTCCCGCCGAAGAGGTACGCCCGCTGCGGGATGATCCCGATGAGGCGCCACAGCTCCTCCTGGCTCATGTCCCGCACGTCCACGCCGTCCACCAGCACGGATCCACCGGTCGCGTCGTAGAACCGCGGCACCAGGTTGATCAGCGTGGACTTGCCGCTCCCGGTGCTCCCCACGATCGCCGTGACCTGGCCGGGTTCAGCCCGGAACGAGATCCCCTTCAGGACCGGGTCCTCGGCGCCGGGGTACCCGAAGTCCACGTCGCGGAATTCCACGACGCCCTTCGCAGCGGCGATCGAAGCGGGCTGCTCGGGGTCGACGATCGACTCCTCCGTGTCCAGGACGGCCGCGATGCGCTCCGCCGAGGCGGCGGCGCGCGGGACCATGACGAACATGATCGTGGCCATCATCACGGCGAACAGGATCTGCATGACGTACTGCATGAACGCCGTCAGGTTGCCGATCTGCATCCCGCCGTTGTCGACCTGGATGCTCCCGAACCACATGATCGCGACGCTCGAGAGATTGAAGATCACCATGATCAGCGGGAGCATGAGCGCGAACAGGCGTGTGACCCTGAGCTGCGTCTGCATGAGGTCGCGACTGGCCTCGTCGAAGCGCTTCTCCTCGTGCTCGGTCCGCACGAAGGCCCGGATCACGCGGATGCCGGAGAGCGTCTCGCGCATGACCTGGTTGATCCGGTCGATCTTCGCCTGCATCGAGCGGAAGAGCGGCAATGCGCGCGATAGCGAAACGCCGATCACGACGCCCATCGCCGGGATGATCACCAGGAGCAGGGCGGACAGGGGGACGTCCTCGCGCAGCGCCATGATCACGCCGCCCACGGCCGTGATAGGGGCGAGGATCATGATGTTCAGCGCGATGACGAGCAGCATCTGCACCTGCTGCACGTCGTTCGTGTTGCGCGTGATCAGGGACGGGGTCCCGAACTGGTTGGTCTCCGCCTGGGAGAACGCGAGGACCTTGCGGAAGATCGAGCCGCGGAGGTCACGGCCGACGGACATGGCGATCTTGGCGCCGAAGTAGACCGAGACGATCGCGCAGAGCATCGTGACGAACGTGACAGCGAGCATCACGCCACCGATCCGCAGGATGTAGTCGATGTCCCCCTTCACGACGCCGTTGTTGATGATGTCGGCGTTGAGGTTCGGCAGGTAGAGGTTCCCGATCGCCTGGATCGCCACCAGGACGACCACGAGGATGAGCGGCAGGCGGTAGGGCACGAGGTAGGCACGGAGCAGCCGGATCATGGCGCGGCCTCGGTGGCCGCGAGCATGCCATCGCCCTCGTGCAGCCGCCTGACGGCCGCGCGCATGGCACGCAGCCCGGTGAGCAGGCCGGCAAGCTCCTCGTCGGAGAGGTGCTCCACCATGACTGCCAGCCGCGCGCGACGCTGCTGCTGAAGGTCGTGGAAGACCGCCGCGCCGATCTCCGTGAGGTCGACGAGCACCTCGCGGCGGTCCTCGGTCCCGTGGCGCCGCTCAACGAAGCCGCGCTTCTCGATCCGGTCGACGATGCCCGTGGCGCTCGCGTCGGAGACATCGAGGGCGTCGGCGAGGCGTCGCATCGGGACCGGGCCGTCCGCCTCGAGGACCGTGAGGACGATGAGCTGGACGAGGCTCAGCGAGCCGCGGTGCCAGCCGGTGAATGCCCGCAGCCGATCCGGCGGCGACCAGCCCGTGAGCTCCTCGATGAGGTCATGCGCGAGCGTGGCGCGCTGGTCCGCAGAGGGATCGGCCAGGGGTGTGGAGATGCTCGCGGTCACGAACATAGTATGCATCACGTGAACTATCGATGTGGGAGAGGTCGAGCGGCCCCGGATCCGCGTGGCCCCGGGGCGCTCGGACCCCACGTCAGCCGCCGGCGCTGACCGCGCCGGCGCAGTCGTAGAGCGAGGAGCTCGCCGCCCCGGACCCGTAGTCGACGAGCTTGCATGTGCTCGTGACCCAGGCGTCCCGGGTGGTGGCTGTGCCGTCGGATCCGGTCCCGGTCGAGGTCGCGGCCGCCACGCCGGGGGCGCCGCCGCCCCCGCCGCCCTGGCCACCGACGATCACGTAGCGGAGCTGGCCCGAGGTGACGTACGCCTTCAGCTGGTCCAGGGTGGGGGCCGGGTCGGAGCCTGTGAAGCCGCCCATCGCCATGACCGGGGCGCCGGTGGCGAGCTCGATCGGGGCCGCCGTGTTCGCAGAGTCCACCGCCACGATCCACGTCGCCGATCCGCGGTTGGCGAGGAGATACGCATCGAGCGTCGCGTCCGCGGCCCCACCGCCGCCTCCGCCGCCGCCGCCGACCATGCCGGCCGGTGCCGCGCCCGGGCCGGACGGGGGGGGTGCCGCCCTGGCCGCCCGAAGGCGGCGTGCCGGTCATCGCCTGGGCACCGGGACCGCCCGCAGCACTGCCGAAGCCGCCGCGTCCGCCCGAGCTCGCGACCTGCGGGCCGGCGGAGGGATCGCCGCCGGCGTGGGCCGTGGCCACCGTGTACGTCGAGTACGCGACGGGGCCGGCGAGCAGCGCGACCATCGCGATCGCCACGGCCGCCATCCGGACGCGCGTGCCCACCTCGGTCGGGAGCGCGATGACCACCGCCGAGATCATCCCGGTCGCGAAGACCGCGATGCCCAGGCCGGGCACGAAGTCCGAGGTCCGCTCGAGGAGGACGCACGCGACCGCGGCGCTCGACAGGATGGCGGCCGCGAGCGGGACGCCGCCGAGACGCGACCGCTGGCGCAGTGCCCACATGTCCACCACGCCAGCGCCGACGAGGGCCGCGACGGCCGGCACCAGTGCGACCGCGTAGTAGCTGTGGATGACCCCGGACATGAAGCTGAAGACGAGGCCGGTGACGATGAGCCAGCCGCCCCACAGCAGGTACGCAGCGCGACGGGAGTCGGTCCGCGGCAGGCGGCCGCGCATGGCGATCCCGGCCACGAGGGCGATGAGCGCGAACGGGAGCAGCCACGCGATCTGGCCGCCCAGCTCTGCGTTGAAGAGCCGGAGGATGCCCGGCGTGCCGCTGAAGCCGCCCGCGCCGCCTCCGCCGGGGCCGGTCATCCCGAAGATGCGGCCCAGGCCGTCGTAGCCGAGGACGAGGTCCAGGGCGGAGTTGCTCGTGCTCCCACCGATGAACGGGCGCGACCCGGCGGAAGTGAGCTCGACGGCTGCCACCCACCAGGCACTGCTCACGACGACGGCGACGAGCGCGGCGCCGAGGCCTGCGATCCGGCGACGGATCCCGCCCGGTGCCGCCACCGCCCAGACGAACGCGAAGACCGGGAGGACGAGGTAGGCCTGGAGGAGCTTGGTGTTGAACGCCAGCCCGACGAAGACCGCTGCGAGGACCGCCCAGCGGATCCGCCCATGCTCCAGCCCGCGAAGGAGGGCGCCGGCGGCGAGGACGAGGAGGAGCGTGAGAAGGGCGTCGGGGTTGTCGTACCGGAAGATGAGGACCGCGACCGGCATGACCGCCATGACCACGCCGCCGATCGTGGCCGCTACCGGACCGAACGAGCGCCGGACGATCGCGAAGAGGAGCGCGACGGTCGCGATGCCGCACAGGGCCTCCGGCAGGAGGATGCTCCAGGAGGAGAGGCCGAACAGGCGCACCGACAGGCCCATGAGCATCGTGGCGAGCGGCGGCTTGTCGACGGTGATGAAGTTCGCGGCGTCGACGGAACCGAAGAGCCACGCCGTCCAGCTCTGGGAGCCGGCGAGCGCGGCGGCCGAGTAGTACGTGTTCGCGAAGCCACTCACGGTGAGGTTCGCGAGGTAGAAGACCGCCGCGAGCAGCGTGACGCCGATGTGGGCGGGGCGGACCCACGCCGCGTCGGTGCCCCGGAGGAGGACGGCGAGCCGAGCCAGGAGTGGCGACGGGGCGGGTGCGATCGCGACGCCCGGTCGCGTGACGGTGGTCATCGGGCGGTCCTTTCGAGCTCCGCCGGGCGGAAGGACCCGTGCGGCGACTGTGCGATCCACGCCCGGAGGAGCACGAAGCGCGTGATGGTGGCCGCCGCGTTCGCGGCGACGAGGACGAGGAGCTCCATGGCGCGACCGGCGCCCTGAGCGACGATGTCGAGGCCGGCGATGGACGCGGACGTGAGCAGGAGTGCGATCCCGAACGCGGCGAGCCCGGCGGCCTGGTCGCGGAGCATCGACCCGCGTCCACGGGCGCCGAACGTGAGGCGTCGGTTGGCTGCGGTGTTGCCGACCGCGGTGATCAACAGCGCGATCGCGTTCGCTGCCGGGGCGGCGACCGCCCCCCGGACGACCGCGTACAGGACCGCGTACGTCAGCGTGCTCACGACGCCGATCGCCCCGAACGTGAGCGCCTCGCGGAGGAGGCGCGACCCGGCCGCGGGCCGGCGACGCAGGCCGGGCAGCTCCACCCGCCTCCGATGCGTCAGCAGGCGACGGACGCCACGAAGGTCCTCGACGGCGGTGGAGGCGATGTCCACGCGGGAGTCGGGGTCGTCCGTCCAGTCGACCGGCACCTCGTGCGTCCTGAGCCCCGCCCGCTGCGCGAGCACGAGGAGCTCCGTGTCGAAGAACCACGCATCGTCCTCGACGAGCGGGAGGATCGCTTGCGCGACGTCGGCGCGCACGGCCTTGAAGCCGCACTGCGCATCACGGACGCCAAGGCGCAGAGAGGTCCGGAGGATCGCGTTGTAGATCCGCGAGATCAGCTCGCGCCTGGGGCCGCGCTCCACGCGGGCGCCGCGCGCCAGGCGGCTCCCGATCGCGATGTCGCTGTGCCCGGAGAAGAGCGGGGCGACGAGGGGCAGGAGTGCCGCGAGATCCGTGGAGAGGTCCACGTCCATGTACGCCACGACCGTCGCGGGGCTCGCGAGCCAGGCGGCCTTGAGGGCCCGGCCACGACCCTTGCGGCCGAGGCGGAGCGCCCGGACGCTCGGCAGGTCGCGCTCGAGGCGCGCCGCGATCGCCCAGGTGTCGTCGGTGCTGGCGTTGTCGGCGATCGTGATCGTCGCGGGGAACGGGAAGCCGTCGTCGAGGTACCGCAGCAGGCGGCGGACGCTGGGCTCCAGGTCGCGTTCCTCGTTGTGAACGGGGATGACGATGTCGAGCATGGGACGGGTGGGCGGCGAGCCCGCATCCCCGACCCCGGCGGAGGAGACGCCGGGGTCGGGGGAGGGGGACATCGCGCTCGCGGGCCCGACCTCGGCGGAGGAGACGCCGGGATCGGGGAGGGTGCCGCGGGCGGAGGGGAGAGTCGAGGTATCCATGGACGGCAGTGTCGAGTGCCGTCCCTGTCGAAACGGTTACGCGTTCCTCTGGTTCGCGCGGGACCCGGTCGCGGATTGCGGCCAGCTCACGGACAGCCGGGCGCCGCCGGCCGGGGACGAGGCCACCTGCCACCTGCCACCGGTGGCGCGCACGATCGCGTCTGCGATCGCGAGGCCCAGGCCGGCGCCGCCCTCCGCGTCCGTCGCGCGGTGGAATCGGTCGAAGATGAGCTCGCGCTCGGCCTCGGGGATGCCGGGGCCCGCATCGTCCACGGTGAGGCGTGCGCGCCCGCCGCTCGTCGCGACCGTCACGTCGACGGCCCCGCCGTCCGGCGAGTACTTGCACGCGTTGTCGAGCAGGACGCCGACGAGTCGGTCGATCCAGTCGGGGGGCGCGGCCACCACGGAGCCGGTGCCCGCCTTTAGGGCGAGCCGGAGGCCCCGGGTCTCGGCGACGGCCGCGAACCGGTCCGCGGTGCGCTCGGCGAGGATGCCCAGGTCCACCGGCTCCGCCGCGGGCGGCGCCTGCGCGGCGTCGAAGCGTGCCAGCCACAGGAGGTCCTCCACGAGCCTGCGCATCCGCTTCGACTCGCCGTCGACACGGACGAACGCCGTCCGGTACCAGTCCGCCGAGCGGTCCTGCGCGAGAGCGAGGCTCGCGTTCGCCTCGATGACCGCGAGGGGGGTCCGCAGCTCATGCGATGCGTCCGCCGTGAACTCGAGCTGTCGCTGGCGAGCGCGCTCGATCGGCGCGGCGACGCGCCGGCCGATCGCGATCGCGCCGAGGAACACGACGACGAGGAGGACCGGCCCGATGATGAGCTCGGCGCGGAGGACCGTCGTCTGCGCCTCGGCCACCGCGTCGAGCGTCTGGGCGACGACGACGTAGTCGCCCTGGCCCGGGCCGCCGGCCGGCGCGCCGGCGATCCGCAGGTCGGTGCCGTCGATCGTCACCGTCTCGGGGCCCGTCACGGTCCGGTACTCGACGGGGAGGACCGGGTTCGCGGAGTCGGTCAGGACCGTCCCGTCGGCCTTGATCGTCCAGTTCAGCAACGTCGGCCCGAAGGGCCTGTCGGGTCGCGGCGGCTGGAACCCCCCGCCGCCGGGGAACGGCTCCTGCGGCACGTGCGCGAGGGTGCTCTGCAGGCGCTGGTCGATCTGCGCGGTGAGGGTCTGCGTGACGATGACGACGACGGCAGCCGAGATGATCGTGTAGCCGGCCGCGACGAGGATCGTCGTCGCGATCGCGACACGGATCGAGCTGCGCCTGACGTCGCCGGCCTGCGGCCCGCTCATCCCGCTTCCGCCCGGAACCCGGCGCCGCGAACGGTGACGATCCGCACGCCCGCGCCCACGAGCTTCGCCCGCAGGCGGCTCATCTGGACGTCGATCGCGTTCGACCCGAGCGGGTCGGTCTCGTCCGCCCACGCGTGCTCGGCGATGGCCTTGCGGCCGACGACGGCGGGAGCGCGGCGAAGGATGAGCTCGAGGATGAGGTACTCGGTCGCGGTGAGCCCCGCGTCGACGCCGCCGACGGCCACGACCCGCGTCGCCGGGTCGAGCGTGACGCGGCCCAGCGAGATGACGGGCTGGTCCACGCCGCGCGGCCGGCGCTGGAGGGCGCGCACGCGGGCGAGGAGCTCGCCGAAGTCGAACGGCTTCACGAGGTAGTCGTCGGCGCCGGTGTCGAGGCCGCGGATCCGGTCGGCGGGGGTGTCGCGGGCCGTGAGCATGAGCAGGGCCGTGGGCCTGTCGTGCTTCCGGGCCCAGGCCACCACGTCGATGCCCTCGGCGCCGGGCATGCGCCAGTCGATGATCGCGACGTCGTACTCGTACCAGCGGAGCTGGTCGATCGCGTCGTCGCCGCGGTCCACCGCGTCCACGTGGTAGCCGGCGTCGCGCAGGCCCAGGACGAGGACCTCCTGCAGGCCGCGGTCGTCCTCGGCGACGAGGATGCGCATGGGTCAGTCCGCGGCGCTGTGCGTCGGGGGGTCGCCATGGTGCCGCATGCCGACCATTGTCACCCGGCCTCCGCCCGGGCGCCGGTCGCTCCCGGCACCGGGGTCACGACGCGGACCGCCGCGGGTGCCGGTCCGGAGCGCCGGACGCAGATGCGTCACGCGGTCGCGCCGGCACTCGTCACGAATGTCGCGATGGTGAGTGCCTTGAGTCGCCGGGCGGTCGCCGTCCGATCGCAGGTCTTGCGAGGCGGTGTGGCGGCGCCCCTCCGCGGTCCGTTCGTGTCCATGCCCGGGAGACTGCCCGCCCGATCCTTTCGAGTCCGTGACGGACCGTGGGCCGGGCCCCGGACGTCGGCCGCCCTCCAGGCCCGCCGGAAACCCGCGGGATCCTTCGCCATGTCCGCCCCCCATCGTGCGCTAGCCGATCATCGAGCGGACGGCATCCCCGGTGGTCGCCCGGATCGTCCAGCCGCGCTCGACCGGACCCGCCGGATCGGGCCCGTCTCGATTACGATCGTGGGCGGACGCTTGCGGCCGACGGCGGCGGCCAAGCGGGAGGACGCGACACGGTGCTCATCTTCGGGTTCGGACAGGGCCAGGGGCAGGACCTCGGTGAGGTCGCACCGATCGCCTGCCCCAACTGCCACAACGAGGTGTTCCTGCACCACGTCCACTCGGACAGGAAGTTCAGCCTGTTCTTCGTGCCGGTGGCCACATATGCGACGGACGAGTACCTCCTCTGTCCCATCTGCACGCGGGGGATCCAGCTCTCCGATGCGCAGCGATCCGAGGTCGCGGCGATGCGATCGGCGACCGCCGCCCATCGTCTGCGCAAGGTGTCGGACGAGGTCTACCGGATCGAGGTCCGGCAGTTCTGGGGGCGGATGGGGATCACGCCGACGCCCGCGGTCCCGGGCGCACCGCGCACGGTGAGCCCGCCCCTGGCGCTGCCGCGAGCGGCCACTCCGGCGCCGGGGCGGGTGGGCCCCGTCGCCCCGGTTCCCGCCGCGCAGCCCCAGCCGGGCGCGCGACGGACCCCGTCGCTGACCGACGAGCTGACCGGCCTCGCGGAGCTCCATCGGAGCGGCGTCCTGACGGACGCTGAGTTCGCCGCGGCGAAGGAGCGCCTGCTCCGCCGATGACGACAGCGCGCGTCCGGGCGGTCGGGGTGGGCGACGGGAAGCGCGAGCCCGCATGGAGACGGCGGTTCACGGCGCCCGAGATCGGGAGCGTTCGCTGGTCACCGGCTCGGCCCGGGCGCCTCGCGGTCGTCTCCTCGGAAGGGGGCGTCATCGGGGCGTG
>CAIYQJ010000402.1 GCA_903928275.1 uncultured Chloroflexota bacterium | reverse complement strand
GACCACGTTCACCGCGACCGTCCGCCCGGCCCGCCCCGAGCTCCAGTAGGCGGTCGTCGCCTTCGAGCTCTACCGCCGGTCCGGCAGCAGCTGGGTCCTCGCCCAGACCACCAACCGGACGATCGACAGCAACGGCGTCGCGACCTGGTCCTGGACCGCGAGCAGCGCCGGGAGCTTCTACGTCCGGGCGCAGGCACAGCCCACGCCCGTCAACGCGAACAGCTTCTGGTCCCCCAGCCAGTTCTACAACGTGAACTGACCGCGTCCGGGCCCTCGCGGCCCTCTCGCGCGCCGGACGCCGTCCGGTGGCAGATGCGAAGCCCCCGGTCGCTCGTCGACCGGGGGCTTCGTCCATGTATTTCGTCCATGTATGGAGCGAGAGGGCATCGCGTGCGGCGGCGAATGGCCGCGAGATTGGTCGGGGCGGTGGGATTCGAACCCACATCCTCGTGCTCCCAAAGCACGTGCGCCACCGTTGCGCCACACCCCGACATGATTCGTGCTCGCGAAGCGCATGTGCTTCCGCGAGCGACGACCGAAGGGTAGCCTACACCGCTCGCCGGGCAGGCCGGACGTGCTCCGCAGGCGGCATGCCGAGACGAACCGACCCGGCGATGTGGAGCGGCCGGCAACGCGGTCCAGGCGGCCGTTGAGGACGCTGCGGATCGGCCGAACCCGATCCGTGGCCGACGCCGGCCTCGGTCGCCGCAGGGGGCATCCCGCCAGGCTGCTCGAGTCCTGCGGCTGCGCCACGGACCAGACGTCGTTGACGTCCTGGCCGTTGGTGTCGCCGGCCTTCGTGTCGGCGGCGAAGCAGTGGACCGGTGCACCAACGTAGGCGACCTGCATCGTGCCGTCCGTCCGCGTGCAGGTCGTGAGACTGCCCGTCACGCCGGTGCCGGACGTGGTCGAGTCGCCCGGAGCGAGTGTGAGAGGCGGCCAGTTCGTGGCGAACGCGCCCATGCAGACGCTCGCGTTCGGCGAGTCCTTCTTGAAGGAGCACGGCGTCATCCCGTCCTTGCCGGTCAGGGGGCTCCCACGCTCCCGGAGGCGCTCCTGATCCGACCACGGAGCCGCGGCAGCGGCCGGCTGCGCGGCGGCGGTCGCTACGCCGGCAGCCTGGCGATCGGTCTCCCGTATGCCGTTCGGCCGACCCGAGATCCGGGCAGCCCGCCTCGACGTACTCCCCTGCATGAACCGCACCATGACCGGCGGCGGCCTGGCCGCGTGGAGGTATCGCCTGCCGCTGGCCGGCGCTCATGACGGGACCAGTCCAAGAAGTGTCACCATCTCCGGGTGGCGCACAGCTGTGGGTCGGTTGCCGGGTCAGGGCAGGTGAACGATGTCCCGAGACATCGTCCGCATGCTCGCCCTCGGGCCGGATCCCTCGTGGGGTCGGGCAGGTGACACGAGCCGACGTCCGATCGAACGGCCCGGAGCTCGTGGTGCCACGACCGGCGGTGGCTCGGTCCCGCTCGAGAGCTGGGCGGTGACGTCGGACGCCCACGCCGACTCGGGTCCCACAGACGGGGACCTCATGGCCCGCGTGGCGGCCGGCGACGAGGCCGCCTTCGCTCTCGTGTACGACCGCACGATCGACGCCGTGTTCGGGTCGGTCGTCCGGTTCCTCAACAACGACCGCGAGGCCGCAGCCGACATCGTCCAGGAAGCGTACCTGGCCGTCTGGCGGCAGGCCGACCGCTATGAGCCGGAGTCCGGGAGCCTCAAGGGCTGGATCCTGGCGATCGCCCGGAACCGCGCCATCGACCGGCTCCGCGCCGCGGCCAGGCGACCGGTCATCGTCCATCCGAGCCCGACCGCCGATGGGGCGTCCGAGACCGAGGCCGAGGAGCGCCTCTTCGCGTCGGGCCGGCCCGTCATGACGCCGTCCGAGGATGGGGATCCGGAGGCAACGGCCGCTCGACGATGGCTCACCGCGGTCGTCCGCTCGGCCCTCGGCGGGCTGTCCCCGCAGGAACGCCAGGTCCTGGCGCTCGCCTACGACGATGGCCTCTCGCAATCGGAGATCGCGGCTCGCCTCGGGTGGCCGCTCGGCACCGTGAAGACACGGACGCGGCGAGCCTTCTCGACGCTGAGATCACTGCTGGAAGGAGTCCCCGACGTGGCACCCGTCGCATTCGTCCCGCCGGAGGCGGCTGCTCGGGCGAGCGTCGAGGGAGACGATGATGGATCACGCTGAAGCCCGGTCCGATCTCGCGGATCTCGCCCTCGAACCTGCCCGCCTCCGCCTGCTTGCCGGTCCCGTCGGGGCCGGGAGCATGACGGCCGCCGACGCCGCCCTCCTCGACCACATCGCGACGTGCCCGGAGTGCGCGTCCGAGCTGGTCGCCTGGCGGCGGACGTTGGGGCTGCTCGACACGGCGACGGCCGGCGCCGATGACGAGCCCCGCTCCTCGCTGAGCGGGTACGCGACGGCGGATGCCGGATCGACCTCGGTCGCGCCACCGCCCGATCTCCGGGAGCGGACCCTCGCGTCCGTGCGCTCCGCGGGCGTGGCGACGCCACGGCCCGCCGAGATCGTCCCGCCGGCATTCGCCGCGCACGCGGGCCGCGCACCCTCCGGCGGAGCGCGTCGCATGCTGCCGGCATGGCTCGCCATCGCGGCGGCGGTCGCACTCCTCGTCACGGGGGCCGGCCTCCTCGTCGACCGCGGCCGACAGCTCGAGTCGGCGCAGGCAGAGGCACGCGACCTCGCCGCCGTGGTGTCGCAACTCGACGGGATCCTCCAGGAGCAGGGCCATCAGACGGCCGCGCTCACGTCGCCGAACGGCGCCACTGCGGGGAGCGTCGCGTTCGGCCCGTCGAGCGGCGACATCGTCGTCGTGACGCGCGCCCTCGACGCGCCGCCCGCCGGGTTCGTCTACCGCTGCTGGCTGGAGGCCGGCGGGAGCCGGACCGCCATCGGCGAGATGATCTTCAGCGGATCGACCGCGTACTGGGCCGGCAGCCTGGCCGGGTGGGGCGGCGGCATCGCCCCGGGCGAGCGTCTCGGCGTGAGCCTGGAGCCGGCTGCCGGCGGCGTGGCCGGCCCGCCGGTCCTCGTCGCGGCCTTCTGAACGACCCGGCAGACAGCCCCCCGGCGGTCGCGCTGCCTCGTCCTCCGCGTCCTCGGGCCCGCGGCCGCGCCCTGGCTTGGCCGACGGCGCTCGCGTCGCCTCGCCGCGGTGCGTCGGCAGGGTGCGACGGGCTTGCCTCTGCGACGGGCCGATCCGATCACCCGGGACCCGCGGCGAGATCCATCGCGAGATCCGCCGCGGCCACGGGGACGTAGTACCGCCTACCGTGCCAGCACAAGCGCACGCTCAGTGGAGATCACACGTGAAGCATCGGCTCGCCATCGTCGCCACGGCCGCGATCCTCGTCGCTCTCGCGGTGCCGGGCATCGCATCCGCCGCAGATGTCCAGGTCGTCTCGGGAAAGGTGATCGGAACGCACGGGATGCTCCTGGTCGCCAGCAGCAACGGCATGACCGTCTACACGTTCGACAAGGACGTCGCCGGGAGCGGGACCAGCGCATGCACCGGCGGGTGCCTCACGAGGTGGCCCGCTCTCACCGTTGCCGCAGGCGCGACCCCGGCCGGCGGGTCCGGTGTCACCGGCACGCTCGCCACGATCACCCGCGCTGACAACGGCGCGATCCAGGTGACGTATGACGGGAAGCCACTCTACTTCTTCGCCAACGACACGGCGCCGGGCGACGCCAATGGCATCTACCCGGGCTGGCAGGCCGTGGTCCTGACCGCGTCGGTGCCGTCCGCGACGGCGGCACCGACGGCGGCTCCGCAGGCCGCGACGTCACCCGCGGCCACGCCGCCCCCGACGTCGACTGCTCCCGGCGATCACGGTCGGTCGCCGGCCGACAGCCCGCTGCCGGTCCTGCTTCTCGCGAGCGTCGCAGTCATCGGCTTCGCCGGGGCCCTCCGTCATATGGCGGTGGCGCGCACCTGACGCGGCCCCGACATCCTCCCATCGCCTGAGCGACCTGGTCGGGCAGGTGGCATCGTCCCCTGCCCGACCTCGCGTTCCTCCCCCCTGGAACGCGAGGTCGCGCCCGTTGAAGGCACACCGGACGGACTGCCCGCCCGACCCCCTTGGAGAACCCGCGATGCACCACGCTCGACTCGCGACCCTGGCATTCATCGTCATCCTGGCGACCGCCGCCTGTTCGGCGGCCTCGACCGCGGCTCCGACTGCACCGCCGTCCGTCGTGCCGTCGGCCGCAGCACCGTCGGCCTCAGCGCTGCCGGCCGCGGCCGGCAGCGCCGTGACGGTCGCGAACTTCAGCTTCCAGCCGGCGACGATCACGGTCCCCGTCGGGACGACCGTCACCTGGACCAACACGGACAGCGCCGGTCACACCGTCGCGGCCGACGACGGCTCGTTCACGAGCGGCACGCTCGGGACCGGCGCCATGTTCAGCCAGACGTTCTCCACGGCGGGCACGTTCGCCTACCACTGCTCCATCCACGCTTCGATGACGGGGACCGTCGTCGTCCAGTGAACGGCCGGCGGGGCGGTCTGGGCTGCGCTCCGCGCGTCGGGGCGGGTCGCGACCCCGACGGTCGCCGCGCCGGACGTCGGCCCGGGTACACTGGCCGCCGAAGGGGAGTAGTCCGGTCGCCACCCCGGCGACCAGGGGAGATCGACACACCGGCTTCGGCCCGGTCCCCCACCTCACCGCGAGGCGGATGAGACCTTCGACCAGCTCACTGGTCGAGGTTTCGCCGCACCCCCGGGGCGACACCTCACAGGAAGCGGAGGTGTCGAACATGTGGCGCAGTCTCGGGCTCACGGCGATGTTCGCCCTCCCCGCGATCCTCGCGCGGCTGACCGGGGCCGAGCTGCCTCCCGGGGTCATCGTGCTCGTCTACGGCGCGGGTGTCGTCGCGTCCGCGGTCCTCCTGTCATGGGCCGCCGAGGCGGCCCAGGTGGACATCTCGGGCAGCCTCGCGATCGCCATCCTCGCCCTGATCGCCGTGCTGCCCGAGTACGCGGTCGACCTCTACTTCTCGTTCACCGCCGGCTCGAACCCCGCCTACGCGCAGTTCGCGGCAGCGAACATGACCGGCTCGAACCGGCTGCTGATCGGCATCGGCTGGCCGATGGTGGCGTTCGTGGGCTTCTGGGCGATGCGGCGCGCCCGGTCCCGCGGGAAAGGGACCGGAGGCGACGTGCCCGCGACGATGCGGACAGAGCGGCCGACGATCGTCCTGCCGCCGCGCAACCGCGTGGAGCTCGCGTTCCTCGCGGTCGCCAGCGCCTACGCCTTCCTCATCCCGCTGACCCGCTCGATCGCCTGGTATGACGCCGTCGTCCTGCTGGCGCTCTTCGGTGCCTACCTGTGGCGGGTCACCCGCGAGGGGCGCGGCGAGCCCGAGCTGATCGGGGTGGCGGCGGACATCGCCGAGCTGCCCCAGCGCCAGCGGCGCGTCCTCGTCACCGGGCTATTCGTCGCCGCCGCGGCGATCGTGGTCATGGCCGCGAAGCCGTTCGCCGACGGCCTCGTGGCCACCGGGGAGACGCTCGGCATCGACCAGTTCCTGCTCGTCCAGTGGCTTGCCCCGCTCTCGTCCGAGGCCCCCGAGCTCATCGTCGCCACGATCTTCGCATGGCGCCTCCATGCCGCGGATGGCCTCGGGATGCTGCTCTCGGCCAAGGTCAACCAGTGGACCTTGCTGGTGGGCAGCCTGTGGGTCGCCTACACGCTCGGCGGCGGGGGAGGCGCCCCGTTGCCGCTCGACGATCGCCAGACCGAGGAGTTCCTGCTCACGAGCGCCCAGGCCCTCCTCGCCTTCGCCGTCCTCGCCGACCTGCGGTTCGGGCTGTGGGAGGCCGCCGCTATCTTCGGCCTGTTCATCCTCCAGTTCCCGTTCCCCACGACGGACGTGCGCCTCGTGTTCTCGGCGATCTACATGGTCGTCGCGATCGCCATTCTCGCGCGGAAGCGGGGCTACCTGCCGGGCATCTTCGCGAGCATCGGACGCTGGGAGCCACCGACGGCGACGACAGATGCTTCGGCGATCGACGCTCCCACGGCAGAGTGAGCGCGGGTTCGATCGCCGCGGGGCAGGCCGGCGTCGGAGCGACGGGACGCACCGACCAGCACCGCCACGATGCCGGACCCCGCGATCCATCCGGCCGAGGGGCGCGGGGCGCCCGGCGCGGGAAGCTGATCCGACGCCCGACGGAAACCGACGGAGGCGACGCGGCGTACCTGCCCACGTCCGCCATGCTCGGGATCGCAGACCTCGAGCCAGCTGGCGCCTGGATGAGGTCACCGCGTTGAACGACAAGATCCGAGCCCGACGCTACCTGCTGTCGGGGATCCTCACGTCCATCCTCGCCCTCGGCGCCGTGTCATCACTGGTCGCCGTCACGCCGGTCGCCGCGATCGACTACCCGCCGCCCCCGCCGGTCGGGTACCCGACGCCCCCGCCCGTCGTGCCCACGCCCGCCCCCACGAAGGCGCCGGTCGACCTGCCCGTCTCGGTCACGATCGGCACCGCGACCACCGCGACGCTCGGTTCCGTCCTCACGAGCCCGAATGGCCTGACTCTGTACACGCTCTCGTCGGATCCGGCGAACGGCAGCATCTGCACCGCCGGCTGCCTCACGGCGTGGCCGCCGCTCGTCGTCGCGCCGGGCGGCAGCGTGACCGCGCCCTCCGGCGTGCCGGGCACGTTCGGTACCTTCGTCCGCACCGACACCGGCGCGACCCAGGCCGCGCGTGACGG
>CAIYQJ010000401.1 GCA_903928275.1 uncultured Chloroflexota bacterium | reverse complement strand
GGATCGAGCACGACCCGGCCCGCAGGGTCGGTCACGAGCCCTGTCGGCAGGCGCATCTCAAGCTCGCCCCGGCTGGCCTTGGCCCGCTGGCCGCCGAGCAGGCGCGCCCGCAGGACGTGGAGCTCCGCCTCGCTCATCGTCCCCTTGAGGCCGAGCAGGAGCCGGTCGTTGAAGTGCCCGGGGTCATAGAGGCCGTCCTCGTCGCAGATGAGCGTGTCGGTGAGGGCGCAGATCTCGAGCAGGCGGTGCCAGTCGGTCGAGCTGCGCGCGAGGCGGCTGACCTCGAGCCCGAGCACCACCCCGACCTCGCCCAGGCCGACCGCGGCGACGAGGCGCGCGAAGCCCTCGCGGTCGCTGTCGGCACCCGAGCGCCCGAGATCGCTGTCGATGACGACGACCCGGTCTGACGGCCAGCCGAGCGCGACCGCCCGCTCGCGCAGCGCGTACTGGCGCTTCGTGCTCTCGGTGTTCTCGAGCACCTGGCGCAGCGTGCTCTGGCGGACGTACAGGTACGCCCGGCGGAGCAGATGGGTCGCGCTGATCTTGCTGTGCTGCTCGGCGTTCACGACATCACCTCCGTCCGGGTCCGGGGAGCGAGGGCCATCTCGGCGAGGACGCCGACGAGCTCGCGTCCGATGCCCGGGTGCGGTCCCGTGGCAGGGACGACCGGCCGCCCGCGCGCGATCACTGTCCGATCCGGCGGGCAGGCCGTCATCCAGGCGACCATGCCGGCACTGCGCAGGACGGCGAGACCGCGTGGGATCCCGGTCGCGAGCGCGCCCACGGCCCCCGCCCGCAGGGCCTCGTACGTGCGGGCGAGCGTCGCGGGCGAGGCCGTCACGCTCAACCCTGCTGGCGGAGCCCCCTTTTTCGCCTCGCCAGCGCCCGCTCCACGCTGCGCCGGTGGACGACGAGACCGAACCGTTCCTCCGCGATCCGGGCAAGATCGGCCGAGGTGAGGCCGGGCTCGACCGAGCGGCTCGCCGCCAGGGCGTCGACCACCGGTCCGCTGAGCTTGTGCGCCCGGCGCGGTCCGGGTCGCTCCGGGACCAGCCCGAGCAGGCCGGCCTGCTCGAAGCTCGCCGCAGCGGCATAGAAGGCGGGCCGCGAGACGCCGAAGGCGGCCGCCGTGCCGGTCACCGACCGGCCCTCCTCGCGGACCCGGCGCAGCATCTCGTACCTGACCTGGACGAGATCGCGTGGATCGAAGAAGGGGTCGCCCGACGTGAACGCCGAGTCGCGCACCGCGTCGGGGTGCGGGTGCTGCGCGTGATGGCGACGGAGCGCGGCGAGCTTGCCATCGGCGGCGTCCACGGTGCTCCTCCTCCTCGATGGGTGATGTCTCTCCCATTATGCTGCTCCTCATCCGACCGTCAACCGGTGTCGCAGCATGGATCTCCCACAATCCGCGCTCACTCTTCGTCGATACGTCCCTCGTTTCCATCAGACGCTCCCGTGTCGAGGCGGCATAATCGGCTTGTCATGAGCGGCGGAATCTCCTTGACACCTCCCGACGAGCTCGTCGATGAGCCGGACCAGGGCGACGAGATCCTCGACCCGGAAGCAGGCCCGCCCGCCGGACAGGACGAGGAAGGGATCAGGATCCTCGACGTCGGTCCAGCCCGCCGGCAGCGACTGCACCCGCTCCTCGCCGGGCTCCCGGAAGAAGACCCGGTGCTCGCCCCATGTGTGGGCGTATCCGACGAGGTCGAACTCCTGGCCGAGCAGCGGATGGAACGGGTGGGTCACATGGAATCGTTGCGGATCGCGCCGACCGGCAGCAGTTGAAGGCGTTCGCCAAGGCGAAGGCGGAACAAGGCGTTCTTCTCGCCGAACGCTGGATCCTCGCGGCCCTCCGGAACCGGACGTTCT
>CAIYQJ010000400.1 GCA_903928275.1 uncultured Chloroflexota bacterium | reverse complement strand
GCGCAGCTCTTCCCGAGCCGCCCGGCGGTCCGCCTTGCAGTCGGGATCGTTGACGACGGATCTCCGTGGCCGGCGGACTTCACACGTGCGTGGTTCGAGAACCTGCTGCCGGAGGAGGAGCCCAGGCGCAGGATCGCCAGCCGCTTCGGCCTCCGCTCGGATGACACATGGGGACTTCTCGAGCGGATCGGGTGGGAATGCGCGGGCGCGGTCTCGGTCCTGCCGCCCGGCCACGCGCCGCGCTCCGGCGGCTACGCGGCGCTCACCGACGCAGACGTCTGGATGCGAATCGACGAGCTGCCCGCGCGCCCGCTCGACGAGGATGCGGCCATCCGGATGTCGCTCGGCGGAGGCCAGTCCAAGCTGCTGCTCGCCCGACTCGAAGAAGGATGGCACCTGCCCCTCAACGGAGCGCCCAGCACGCACATCCTGAAGCCCGAACCCGTCTACCACCCCGGTCTCGCGTTCGCGGAAGCGTGGGCGCTGCGGGTGGCCGGCGCGGCGACGTCGGCCGCCGAAGCGCGCGTGATGGTCGCCGACGGGCACGCGCCCACGCTCGTCGTCACGCGGTTCGACCGGACCATCGGGCCCGACGGCCGCGTGCGGCGCATGCACCAGGAGGACATGTGCCAGGCCCTCGGGATCCCGCCCGAGATCAAGTACGCGGAACATCCCCAGAACGACCGCCAGCCGTCCTACGCGCGATTCGCCGCGGTCCTGGAGCGGGGCGCCAACGATCCGCGCGAGGAGCTCGTCCGCCTGCTGGAACACGTCAGCGTGGACCTCGCGCTCGGCAACATGGACGCCCACGCGAAGAACACGTCCGTCTTCCGCGACCAGTCCGGCGGCGTCCGCCTGACCCCCATGTACGACGTCGCGTCCACCCTGGGGTTCATCGCACAGCGTCACTTCGGGATCTCCGTGGCCGGCAAGTTCCTCGTCACCGAGATCACGCGCGAGCACCTCGTGCGCGAGGCCCGCGCCTGGGGCGTGCCGGAGCGTCCGGCCCGCGCGACGATCGAGCGGACGCTCGACGCCATCCGAACGACCGGCGTGAGCGCCGCCGACGCTGCGTACCCGGCGATGCGCGCCGACGTGCGGGCGATCGCCCTCGAGCAGATGGACCGGCTCGCGCGTTCCTGACGGTCGCGGGCCCTGGAACTCGTGCTGGCGCTGCCTCGCGGCGGGTCTGGGCGCTCATGCGCAACGCCTCGCTCTCCGTGGCCGCCGGGCACGCGCCGCTGGCGGGCTTTCAGGCGCTGCCGGGCCTCGGCACGCAACGCGAGCCGACGACGCACACGGACATCTGCGGCGCGCAGGCCGAGCCGGAAGTCATCCGGGCACGCGGGCGGAAGGCCGGCCTCTCAACCGCCCTCGGTTACGGGCGGTCCTCAGCGAGCAGGTTGAGCACCAGGCGGATCACGAGGTCCTTGTGCGTCGCATCGCTCTCGGCGACGAGCAAGGCCAGGGCCACGAGGGCGGTGTCGGAGAACCGCGGCCGGCCGTTCGTGGCGAGCGGCGCGCCGTTCCGGCGCAGGTAGTCGAGGAACAGCAGCGACGCCGTCCGCTTGTTGCCGTCGGAGAGGGGGTGGTCCTTGATCACGAAGTAGAGCGGTGGGCGGCCCGCGACTCGATCGTGGGGTACGCCGGCTCTCCGAAGACGGTCTGCTCGAGGTTGAGCAGGATCGAGTCGAGCGCGTCGCCGCGCTCCTGGCCGAAGATCCCGGGGCTCTCGCCGCGGGCGACTATGTCGTCGCGCATGGTGCGGATCGCCTCTCGCGCCGTCGCGAGGTCGAGCGAGGCGATCGGGGCGGACGTCCGGCCGGGAGCGGCGGGGAGGTCATCCTCGTCGTAGGCGCGCAGCATCCGCCAGGTCCGCGCGTAGTGCTGGACGACTTCGAGCACCGCCTGGCCCTCGGCCGTCACGAGCTGCTGGTTGCGCAGGGTCGTCGTGAGCAGGGCGACCGCCTCGTCGAACTCCACGCCGCGGGCGAGCAGGC
>CAIYQJ010000399.1 GCA_903928275.1 uncultured Chloroflexota bacterium | reverse complement strand
CGGCGCCAGGCGAATGGCGAAGAAGAGCAGGGCCACGGCCGCGAAGAGATTCGCGAGTCTCGCCGTGTAGAAGGATGCGAGCGGCGTGGCCCCGGCGAGTCTTCCCAGTGCGATGCCGACCGCCTGCGGCAGGTAGCCCACCGGGCCGTAGGCGGAGACGCGGGAGACCACTTTGACCGTGCCCGTCCGGTCCGGGCCGTTGAAGAGCTGCTCGTAGCTCGAGAAGCCCACCTGTCCCTCCAGGGAGAGCGGCATCTTCCCGGCGTCACCGATCAGTCGCCGGTAGAGCTCGACCTGCGGCGCGAACGCGCTCGGCAGCGTGACCATCCCCTGGCGATCCGCGGTCAGCTGCCCGTCCGACAGCGCCCATGCGCGGAACCAGTGGTCCCCCTCATCGGGGACCTGCAACGGCGGCACGATGAAGACCTGCGCGATACCCCACGCAAGCGCGATGACCAGGAAGACGTACTCCATGCGAGGGTGGACGATCGCCTGGCGGGCTCGACCCCAGAGTGTCCCGAGGGGTCGCCCATCGGGCGTGCCCGCGTCAAACGGAGGCGCGACGCGGGCGCGCTGGGTGTGCGGGAATCCCTCGGCGCCCAGTCGCTCCGGTGTGGCAGACCCCGTGCCGGCCGCCGCTGCCGACGACGACCGGGCAGATTGGCCGGGCTGCGGCAACGCCGTCCAGGCGAGCCACACGCTCGGCAAGAGTGACGCTCGGATCCAACCGAGGATCGCCACGCCCTGTCTGCGCCGGAGATCCCGGCCGCGGGCAGCGATCGGGTCCTCGTCGCTCCGCGACGGCGACGGCAGCTGGATGAGGCGCCGAGTCTCGAGAGAGGGGGCCATCGCCCAGACACGATACCGGGGAGGCCAAGCCTGCGGGGGTCGGGCGGACCAGCCGCCGCAGGACGTGGTCGGCTCGGACATGCGCCGTGCTCCCCATTCTCGGTCCCGTCGGCTCGTCCGATCGGTGCGTGATCCTCGAATCTGCTGGCGTGAGCCGTTCACGCGGGCCCTCCGAGAGGTGAGACGGCCGGCCTCGCCACCGTAGACTCACCCTCATGGAGCAACAGGGCACTGCTGGCACTTCAGCCCTGGTGCGCCCGGTTCGCCTCGGCCTGTTCGGCCTGGCGGTCGTCGGGGCACTCGCCGGCCTCTTCGTGCTCAGGATGCACGTGACGAGCGATCCGCTCGCGGATGTCCACGCCTACTACGACGCCGGCACGCGGCTGAATGCGGGGCTGCCGCTCTATCCGCCCGACCAGGACGTCAACGGCCCCTCCACCTACCGCTACCCGCCTCTGCTGGCGATCCTGTTCCGGCCGCTCGCCATCCTGCCGTTCGACGTCGCCGCGGCGATCTGGGAGGTCATCGTTATCGCGAGCTTCGTCGCGACGGTTTGGTGGATCGGACCTCGGCGCCGGGAGACGTGGCTGGCGCTCGGCATCCTGTCGCTTCCGATCGCCTGGTGCATCGCGATCGGTCAAGCCCAGGTCCCCCTGACGCTGTTCACGGCCATTGGCGCCCCGTGGTCGATCGCGCTCGCCGCGAACATCAAGCTCTGGCCAGCGCTGATCGCCCTCTGGTGGATCGGGCGGCGCGAATGGCGGAGCCTTGGAATCTTCGTCGCGATTGCGGCCGCCCTCGTGCTCATCCAGCTCGTCCTCGCGCCGCAGGCGACCCTGGACTACCTCTCGGTAATCAACCTGCAGCAGCAGGTCGGCGCCGTCCTGAACCTCTCGCCGTACGTCATCTCACCGCTGTTGTGGGGCGCGTTCGTCCTCGCCGGCATCGGCGTCGTCCTCAGGCTGGCGCCGACTCGGTGGGGCTGGGCCGCCGCGGTCACCCTGAGCGTGGTCGCGACGCCCCGACTCATCGTGTACATGTTCATGACGTTCCTCGCGGTCCTCTCGCCCCCCGACGGTCCGCGGCGACGCTAGTGTCGTGATTCGGAAATGGCTGGGCGCTTGCGGACCGCCTTGGCGAGGATCTCGTCGGCGGTCTTGACCCAGGTGAACGGGCTGGAGCCCTCGTTCCACGCGCGGGTGAAGGCCTCGATCCCCGCGATGAGTTCCTTGACGCTCCCGAAGCTGCCCCGCCGGATCGCCTGCCGGGTGAGGATACCGAACCAGGTCTCGACCTGGTTCATCCAGGACGCGGACGTCGGGGTGAAGTGGAACGTGATCCGCGGATGCCGCGCGAGCCAGGCACGGACGGCCGCGGTCTTGTGGGTGCTCACGTTGTCGAGCACGACGTGCAGCTCGCCCTCGGGATACGCGCGCTCGACACGCCGGAGGAAGCCGAGGAAGTCGGCCGCGGTATGGCGTTCGCGCGTCGCGGTGGTGACGGTGCCCGTGCCCACGTCGAGCGCCGCGAACAGGCAGGTCGTGCCATGGCGGGTGTAGTCGTGGGTGTGGCGCTCCACCTGCCCGGGCTTGAGTGGCAGCAGCGGCTGCGTCCGGTCGAGCGCCTGGATCTGCGTCTTCTCGTCGAGCGAGAGGACGATCGCACCGTCGGGCGGGTCGAGGTAGAGGCCCACGACGTCGCGGATCTTCGCCTCCAGGGCCGGGTCGGTGGAGAACTTGAACGTCTCGGTCCGGTGGGGCTTGAGGCCGACCGTCTGCCAGATCCGCCAGACGGTCGTCTCGCTCATCGCCACCCGGTTCGCCAGCCGGCGGGCGCTCCAGTGGGTCGTCCCGTCGGACGGGGGCTCGAGGGTCATCGCGATGACCCGGTCGCGCTCCTCGCGCCCGTACGTCGGCGGACGTCCCGGGCGGGCCTCATCCGCGAGCCCGGCGAGGCCGGCGGGTGCGTATCGCTCTCGCCACAACAGGACCGTCATCGGGGCGACGCCGAGCTCGGCGGCGATCCTCCGGTTCGGCATGCCCTCGGCGGCGCGCAGGACGATCCGCGCGCGCTGGACCAGCCGTTGCTCCGTCGTCCGCGCTCGAACGAGCGCCCGGAGTGTCTCGACATCGGACTCGGTGACCGGCAGGGGAGGCGCAGGGTGGTTGGCCATGTCGCGGAGCGTAGCCACCATCGGCCTAAGCGTCTAGCTACTTCCGCAAGGCACCACTAGGGGTGCCGACCGCTGAACGCGGCCGCGAACCGCGCGCTGTGGCCTGAGCACCGGCGGCGCTGTCACGGGCCGGGACAGCGCGCGATCCGAGCACCTCAGGAGCCGCCCGCGCCAGACAGAGGATCCTCCTCGGCGCTGTCGGCAGGATCGGAGCTGTCGACCGGCTCATCTCGAGTCGTGGCCCGCGTGGCGCGGCGGTCGCTCCGCCCTACCCAGGCCACGAGCGGAATCGCAAGCAGAATCACGTCCGGTGCGCTGTACAACACCGATCCATTCGAGTTGCGAACGACCTGCACCCAATCGAACCACATGACCCCGAACGGCACGCACGCGAGGGTGAATGCGGCCAGCGCGATCCACCAGCGCCGACGGTTCACCCCCATCAGGGCGAACGGGGCCAGCGACGGCTTGATCAGGACCAGCACGGCGGGGCCTGCGACCGCGCAGCCGACGGCGAACGCCGCGGCGACCCAGATGAGCGGGTTGCCGCGGACGACGACGTCGAGGTTGAAGGGCAGGGCCGCGAGCAGCGCGAGCAACGGCCAGACCCAGAGCGAGGGCCGCAGACGCCACAGCGCCCAGCCGGCGGCCGCCGCCGGGATGATCCACCACAGGACCGCGGGCAGGACAGTGAACGGGACGAAGAGCCACAGGGCGACCGGTGGGTAGAGGACGACCGCGCCCAGGGCGGATTCGGCGCCGACGATCTGGTACGGACCCGCGAGCTGCCGCGCGAGGTAGAAGCCGTCCCCGGCGAGCCACGATTCCGCCGCGGCACGATACGTCACGAAGTCCACGCCGATCGCTCCGGGCCTTGCGGCGACGAGCGGGATGACGACGGCAATCTCCCAGGCGAGGATCACGAGAATCGCGGCGGTCACGACGAGCATGACGATGCGAACGACCCGGGGCATCGAGTCATCCGGAGTCACGACCGGAAGGCCAGCCGAGCTCGAGCCCACGACACCTTCCCGCGGAGGCGATCCGGCCGACTTCTCCGCCATTCCCGCCTCACTCCTCTCTGGGGCCGGCCCATCGTGGTGCCCGATCGTCGGCAGGCGACCGGGCAACTGGACCGCTTCGAACGGTAGCGCCTCTTCCGACTACCGGCCGCCCGCATGTGGAT
>CAIYQJ010000398.1 GCA_903928275.1 uncultured Chloroflexota bacterium | reverse complement strand
CGTCGCGCTCGGAAGCGGTCGCATCGATGACCGCCTGCGAGCGGCCCGCGCGTCGCAGCGCGTCGACCTGCGTGCCGAGCTGCTGCGCCCGCGTCGCGAGCTCATCGGTCGCCGTCGCGGCCGCCGCACGCTCCTCCTCGAGCTCGGCGACGCGGGCCCGCAGGACCTCCGGCGCCCGCCCTGGCGGTGGCGTGGAGTCGAGCGCGACGAACCCCACGGGATCGATCCAGCTCTGCCGCGGCCGGCCGTCGCGCGCGAACTTCGGGCCGGCCGGTGCGCGCTCCCCGGCGAAGCGATCGTACGTGTCCAGCCCGAAGAGCCCGCGATAGCGGTCCACCCACGGGGTGTCGTCGCCGATGATGATCGGCGACCAGGCGTTCGGCTGGCCAGGGCCCACAGGGACACCGTCCCCCCGAGCGTAGTCGACGAAGGGGACGCTTCCGATCGGTGCCCCGGTCCCGCCTCCGACACCGAAGCCCTGGCGGAGCGTCCCGGTCCAGAACCGGCGGATCGCCGCCGTCGCGTTCCCGATGGCGGGCGGCATCTTGAGCGGGACGGACAGCAGGTACTCGCCCTGCTCGATGTAGGCGGCATGCGATCCGGCTCCGGCGAAGATGATCGGGTGGTCGCCCTCGCGCTGGAGGTAGTCATCGTCCCATCGACGACGGAGGTCCGGCCCCACCTCGTCGTGCGCCGCGCGACCGAACCACACCGGGACGACTTGGCCCTCCTCGCACTCCTCCACGAAGACGAAGCACTGCTCGAGGTCGGCCTCGTGGTCGTTGGCGCCGGCGAAAGTCGATCGCCAGTCGTTCGCGGCGTAGAAGAACATGTAGTGACAGACGGTCCAGCCTGCCTGCCGCACCACCCGGCCGTGGTAGACGAACCGCGGGTCTTTCTCGCGGATCGCCGCGTACTTCACCTGCGCCGCCGCCATCGTCCCGCCCGGCACCTTGCCACGGACGAGGAGCGACAGGTCGAAGCCTGCGTCGATCAGGCGCGCGACGATGCCGACGCGCGCGAGCCGACTCGGCGCGGTGAACCGGGGTCGGCCGGGCCGGCGTCGCCAGCGCGCGAGGTCGGCGCCGCCCAACGGCTCCTGGACGAAGCGCAGGTACTGGCGCTTGCCCGGCGACGCGCCGGCGTACCCGGGCAGCGTCTCGGCCGACAGCTCCTCCGCGGGCACGAGCAGCGTGCTGTCGCGCTCCGAGGTCCCGGCCCAGAGCTCGCACTCGGCGATGTAGGGGGCGGCGGACATCGGGAAGAAGAGCTCGCCCAGGGTGTAGCGGAGGATCGGCTCGAACCGACGCAGGAGCGCCAGGTCGCGCGCGGCACCGTCAGGCGTCCCCGGCGTCCCGGGCATCCCCGGCGCGACGGGCGTGACCGCATCCCCCGCGGATCGCTCGGCGTCCGCGCTCACGCGGCGTCTCCCATCGCGCCGTCGACCGCGTCGGCCGATCGGGCGATCACCCTGTCGATCCGGCTCATTCCGATCCCGAAGGCGCCTCGCACGTCGCTCTGGTTCAGGTAGAGCGCCGTCATGGCGTACAGGAGGAGGGAGATCGAGTCGGCCTCCGCCCCGAACCAGATGGCCACGAGCTGGGCGAACAGCGCGACCCCCACGACGAGCATCGTGATGATCCACCCGATCCGCTTCAGCAGCAGGAGGAGCACGGCTTCGACGAACGTAAGGACGAAGAGCGTCGCGAAGATGACGATGAGCGTCCGGACCGCCAGCGAGGCGTCCGTGGCGAGAGAGAGCTTGACGCCGTAGGCGCGGAGCGCCAGGTCCGTCTCGACCATGTTCGTCATGTCGACCTCGAGGAGGCCGATGATCAGCACGACGAGAAGGACCGCCTGGAAGGCGAGCAACCCACAGATGACGAGGACCCCGAAGGGTCGTCGTCGGGGACGACGGCGGCGGGACTGCTCGTCGACGTCGGACATCGAAGCGACTATACCCGTCGGCGCGGCGGCCGCTTCCCCTTCCGCGACTTGATGTTGGGCGCGATCGAGGGGTCCCACGTGGGCCGGTCGAGCCAAGCGGCCTGCCACCCGCCCGGCGCGGCGCCCTCGTCGTCGTGGGCGTCGCGGATGCCGGGCAGCCAGTCCGCGGCCGTCCCGGAGTCCGGCTCGGCCAGCGCGTCCGCAGGCTCCTCACCTGCCGCGACGACACGCACCGACGTCACTTCGATCGCGTCCTGGGCCGGGGCGCCGGCCCGTTCGGTGGGCCGGCGGGCGGCGCGCTCCCGGGCGGTCCGCTCGGCCGCCCGCTCGGCCGCCCGGCCGACGACGACGGACGCGTCCTGCTCGAGGACCCGCAGCCGGATCTCCTGCACCTGGTCCCGCAGGGCGGCCGCGCGCTCGAACTCGAGGGTCCGCGCCGCCGCCTTCATCTGCGCCTCGAGCGCGGTGACGATCGCCTCGACCCGGCCGATGTCCAGGTCGGCGACGTCGAAGCCGCCGCGTCCCGTGGCTTCGTCCGCGCCGTAGCCCGCGCTCGCCTCGGCCACCGCGCGCAGGCGGTCGTTGATGTCGTGGATCTCCTTCACGATCGTGGCCGGCTCGATGCCGTGCTCGATGTTGTAGGCCGTCTGGAAGGCGCGCCGACGGTCCGTCTCGTCGATGGCCACGCGCATGGACCGCGTGATCGTGTCCGCGTACATGACGACCTCGCCGCCGGTGTTGCGCGCAGCGCGCCCGATCATCTGGACGAGAGACCACGCGCTCCGGAGGAACCCCTCCTTGTCCGCGTCGAGGATCGCGACGAGCGTCACCTCGGGCAGGTCGATCCCCTCGCGCAGGAGGTTGATGCCCACGACGACGTCGTACACGCCGAGCCGCAGGTCGCGCAGGATGCGCACCCGGTCGAGCGTGTCCACCTCCGCGTGGAGGTAGCTCACCTTCACGCCGAGGTCGTGGAGGTAGTCGGCGAGCTGCTCCGCCATCCGCTGCGTGAGCGTGGTCACGAGGGCCCGCTCGCCGCGCTCCGCGCGCCCCCGGATGCGCTCGAGGAGGTCGTCGATCTGGCCCTCGGTGGGGCGGACCTCGATGCGCGGATCGACGATCCCGGTGGGTCGGATGAGCTGCTCGGCGACGCGCTCGCTCCGCTCGCGCTCGTAGGGGCCGGGAGTGGCGCTCATGTAGACGACCTGGTGGACCGTCGCCTCGAACTCCTCGAACGTGAGGGGCCGGTTGTCGAGCGCCGACGGCAGCCGGAAGCCGAAGTCGACGAGGATCTCCTTCCGCGTCCGGTCGTTCTTGTACATGCCCACGGCCTGCGGGATGGACATGTGGCTCTCGTCCACGACGAGGAGCCAGTCGGGCGGGAAGTAGTCGAGCAGGGTCCACGGCCGTGAGCCGGCGTCGCGCCGCGACAGGTGGCGCGAGTAGTTCTCGATCCCCGAGCAGTACCCGAGCTCGCGCATCATCTCGATGTCGAACGTGGTCCGCTGGCGGAGCCGGGCCGCTTCGAGGATCCGACCCTCCGCCTCGAGCTGACCGACGCGCTCCTCCATCTCCGCGCCGATGTCGACGATCGCGGCCTGCAGCTTGTCGGCCGGCGTCACGTAGTGCGTCGCCGGGAACACGGCGAGGTCCGTCCGCTCCGCGATGAGCTCGCCGGTCAGCGGGTCCACCTCGCGGATCCGCTCGACCTCGTCGCCGAAGAACTCGATCCGGACGAGCCGGTCCTCCGACGCCGGCACGAGCTCCAGCGTGTCGCCGCGGACCCGGAACCGGGCGCGGGCGAGCGCCTGGTCGTTGCGCTGGTACTGGAGGTCCACGAGGTGGCGGAGGACGGCGTCGCGGCGGTACTTCCCGCCGACGCGCACACGCAGGACGGTGGCGCCGTAGTCGACCGGCGCGCCGAGGCCGTAGATGCAGCTCACCGACGCGACGATGATGACGTCCCTGCGCTCGAAGAGCGCCTGCGTGGCGGCATGCCGGAGCTTGTCGATCTCCTCGTTCCGGCTCGAGTCCTTCTCGATGTACGTGTCCGAGCGGGGCAGGTACGCCTCGGGCTGGTAGTAGTCGAAGTAGCTGACGAAGTACTCGACGGCGTTCTCCGGGAAGAAGTCCCGGAGCTCCGAGTACAGCTGCGCGGCGAGCGTCTTGTTGTGCGCGAGGACCAGCGTGGGGCGCCCGTGGCGCGCGATGACGTTCGCGATCGTGAACGTCTTCCCCGTTCCCGTCGCTCCGAGCAGCGTCTGGTGGTGAAGGCCGCGGGCGAGCCCGTCCGCGAGCTGCTCGATCGCCGCCGGCTGGTCCCCGGTCGGCGCGAAGTCGGCGACGAGCTGGAAGTCCGGCATCG
>CAIYQJ010000397.1 GCA_903928275.1 uncultured Chloroflexota bacterium | reverse complement strand
GGGACCTCCTGGTAGACGACGCCGTCCGTCTCCTGCCGCACGTAGAGGTGGTCGTGGCCCTGGAAGAAGATCGTCACGCCGTACCTGGCGAATAGGTCTCCGATGGGCAACCCCCAGCCCGGACGCTCGGCGGCGAACTGGTCGGCGCCGTTCTTCGCGTGCCGGCCCCATTCGTACAGCCCCGCCCATTCGATCCCGCCGCGGACGTCGCCGATGACGTGGTGGGAGAAGACGAACGTGTAGGTGCTCGTGCTCGTGGCCAGGACGTTCGTGAGCCAGCGGTACTGGGCATCGCCGAGGGTCCAGTCCCAGGGGTCCCCGGACTTGTTGGGGTTCGTGGTCGTGTACGAGAACGGATCGAGGACCACGAAGAGGGCATCGCCCCACGTCCAGGCGTAGTAGCTGTCGCGCTCGCCGACGAACGGCTCCTTCACGCTGCTCGCGCTGTAGAAGCTGCCCGCCGAGGGGACCGGGTAGTAGAGCTTGCGCGCAATCGCGGCCCAGACCGAGAGGTTGTCCGCGGTGCCGTCGAGGGCCCAGCCGTCCTCGCCTTCGTGGTTCCCGTTCACGAGGAAGAGCGGGACCGATGGCCCGGTGATGCCGAAGTAGCTCCGGACGTTCACGTACTGCTTCACGAGGTCCGCGGAGCTCGTCGCGAACTTGTCGCCGAGGAACGTGTCGCCGAGGTCCACGAGGAAGTCCGGCCGGCCGGCCAGGACGTTCGCGAGCTCCTGCCGGAACAGGGCCGGCTCCATCTTCCTGTCGACGTCGACGTGCGGGTCCGCCTCCACGGCGAACGTGAACGAGCTCGTCGCGGCGCGCTGCGTGTGGAAGGACTGCTCCACGGCCGCCGAGAACGTCGCCTTCCCGCTCGTGCGGTACCGGACCCGGTAGTAGCAGACGGAGTCCGGCTTGAGCCCGGCGAGCGTCACCTGGAGCGGCACGCCGGCCTTCATCGACATCGTCGCGGTTCGGGTCGTGTACGTCCCGCTGGCCGCGCCGTGCTCCGCGTAGACGTCGAGCACCGTCGCCGACAGGAGGCTGATCGTGACGCCGCTCGCGGTCGGCGCGCCGAGGATCACCGTGCCAGGGAACCCCGAGGCGGTGGGGATCGGGGCGGGCGACGACGGCGCGGTCCCCTGGGGGCCTCCGCCGCCGCCGGCGGCGGACCTGGGCGATGCGGCGGGCTTCGCCGACTGGTGGGGCTTCTTCGTCGCCGCAGGGGAGACGGCGGCCGACACGGCGTTGAGCGCGGCGATCCCGGGCGTGCCGGCCGGTGCGATCACGCCCGCTGCGCCGGCGGCCAGCAGGGACGCGGCGAAGACCGACAGCACGAGGAGGATGGGCCACCTGGCCGGGCGGACGGGCATCTGGAGGTACCTCGTGAGGGATCGTCGTCAGGCGCGGCGGACCGCGACCCGCTCAGCGTGGCGGCAGCGGGTTGCCCCCGGGTTCCAGCCCGGCTACGGAGTCGTAACCACGTGCCGGCTTCGCCGCGACCCGCCGCCTGTGGGGCTGTAACCGGGCCGGAACCCGACCGTAACCCCGGCTACCGATGATCGGTGAAGCCCGCTGACGGACACCCTCCACCGACGCCAACGAGCGACGCGATCGACCGACCGCCGCGACAGGAGGCCACGAGATGAGACACCGACACCTGGCACTGCTCGTGACCCTGGGGGCCTGCGCGAGCATCGTCGCGGGAGCCTGCGTGAGCGGGAGGTCTGTCGCGGGGGCGACCTCGGCAGGAGTGCCGGGCCTCTCCGGGTCCGTCGCGGCTGCGGCGGCATCCCAGGTCGCCGCACCGTCTCAGGCGCCTGGGGCATCCCCGCCGCCGCGTCCGCCGGCGGATGGCGGTGGGCAGGGCGGACCTGCGACCGGAAGCGGCCCCCAGTACACGATCGAGCAGGCGATCTCCGACCGCGCCCAGTCCAACACGATCGCCTTCGACGCTCTCGGGTTCCTCACGGGAACGCTGAGCTCCGATTCCTTCTTCCCGCCCGGCAAGGTCGCCGACTTCTGGGGCTTCCAGTACCTCCGCGACAACGACCCGACGCAGATGGGCCACAACACGGACTTCCTCACGTCGGCGTCGCTCAACATGCTCACGACCCTGACGACCGCGCAGCGCGGGCAACTCGCGACGCTCGCGAAGAGCCAGGTCGCCTCGATCAATGACTACGGCTACAAGCGCTTCGTGCTCATGCAGGCCTTCCGCCGGCTGCTCGCGGGTGACCTGCCGACCGGTACCACCGGCCTGTCCGAGGCCGCGGTGAAGGCCTACTCGGCTGAGCTCTACGCGCTCGACGGGAAGATCAGCCTGGAGCGGGCGCAGGTGATGGGCACCATGCTCGCCTCGCTCACCTCGACGCAGCGCGCCCATCTCGACGCGATGAAGGGCACGGGCATGTCGACATGGCCGAAGGTGACGGAGCCCGACGAGCTGCGACCGCTGAGCCGTGACGAGAAGATCGCCGTGATGACGTATGCCGGCGACATGTTCAGCTGGTACGTCGGCTCGGCCGAGGCCGACACGTACTTCTGCCCCGAGCGCCACGGCACCTACTTCGGTTCGTTCTACCTGAAGGACGCGCCCGCGGTCGGCAATCCGGGCTACTCGATCGACACGACGATCACCGGCAACCTCGGGGCGGCACTCCTCGCGAAGCTCGACACGACCCAGGCCGCGTCGATCAGCGGCCTCGTCGACAGCCAGCGGTCTGCCCTCGCGCAGGTCGTCGCGACGCGCCGATCGGTCTCCACCGAGCTGCGGAAGCTCCAGGCCGGCGGCAGCGTGGACGCCGCGGCGGTCGCAGCCCTCATGAAGACCTACGGCGAGCTCGACGGCTCGCTCGTCTACCAGTACGCGACCGCCTTCGCCTCTGTCGGGAAGTCCCTCACCGCCGCCGAGAAGGCCGACCTCATGACGCTGCGGACGACGCTCCTCGGCAGCCTCTCGGAGCCCAAGAGCCCCTATCTCTTCTCCGAGCCGATCTCGATGCCCACCATCCCGAGCACCGACTTCCTGTTCGGCGCCGGCGGCACGACGGGGACCTCGGCGCCGGTCGCCGTCGTTCCGACCCTCCGGATCGCCGGGGGACCCGGCACGGCCCTGACGAGCGGCTTCGGCACGGCCACGACCGTTCCCAACGGCGGGAAGGCCACCCTGAGGGTCAGTGTCGCCCCGGCGACCGCGGGGACCCCGGTCCAGCTCTACCAGAGGATCGGCACCACCGGGACCTGGACGTCGCTGGGCACCACGCGGACCGACAGCGCCGGGACCGTCACGTGGACGAGGGCCGTCAAGGTCCCGACGACGGCGACCGGCGCTGGCCGCTCCGTCTCCTTCCGGGTATCGGTGCCCGGGGCGACCGGCGGTGGCGTGACGTGGTCGAACCTCGTCCGCGCCGCGGTGAGGTAGGGGCGGCACCATGCGCCCGACCGCGAGGATCTCGTCCCTCGTCGCCGCCTGTCTCGTCGTCGTGTCCGCGTGCAGCTCCGGCGCGGCCTCGACGTCTGGCGGCGCGTCAGGCCCGTCGACCGCGACCACCCGGACGGCGGCGGCCGCGGCGTCCTCGTACCCCAGGTACCCCACGTACCCCGGGTTCACCGTGAGCAGCCCCGTGATGACGGACGGCGGGACGCTGCCGATGCGGTTCACCTGCGACGGCGCGGCGGTGACGCCGCCGCTCGCGTGGACCGGGGCGCCAGCCGGGACAGTCGGATACGCGGTCGTCATGCACACGCTGCCGCCCGATGGCGGAGCGCACTGGTACTGGGTGCTCTACGAGATCGCGCCGACCGTGGATCGCCTCGACGAGGCCGCGATGCCGCCGGCGGCCATCGGGACGAACAGCGTGAACGGCAAAACCGCGTACACGCCGCCGTGCTCGAAGGGACCCGGCGCGAAGGCCTACACCTTCACCGTTTACGCGCTGTCGGGTCAGCCCGACCTCCCGGATCCGACGAAGGTCTCGCGGCCGGTGCTGCTAGCGGCACTCGACGGCCTCGTCCTCGCGCAGGCCACGATGGACGTGACGTACTCGCGTGTCGGGAGCGGCGGACCCGCGTCCTCGCCGCCCGGAGGGGGCGCTCCGCCGCCGGGACGCGGCACTTCGCGGCCACCCGCGCAGGGGTCCCCGCGGCCGTGACGTCTGCCGGTCGCGACCTCGCCCCGGTGGCGCGCCCTGCCGTCCCGAGCCGCGTGACCGACGACGCCTGGGTGCGCCCGGCGTTTCTCGGCATCGTCGCCCTGGCGGCGTTCGTCTACCTCCGGGATCTGACGATCAGCGGGTTCGGCAACGAGTACTACGCGATGGCGGCACAGGCGGGGTCGCAGAGCTGGAGCGCCTGGTTCTTCGGATCCCTGGACGCGTCGAACTTCATCACGCTCGACAAGCCGCCCCTCACGACGATGCTCATCGGCCTGTCGGTCCGGGTCCTGGGCCTGAACCCGCTCGCGGTCATGCTGCCGCAGGCACTCCTCGGGATCGCGACGGTCGCGCTCCTCCTGGTCGTGGTCCGCCGCTCGTTCGGGCCGGTCGCGGCGACGATCGCGGGGGTCGTCATGGCCCTGACGCCGGTGGCAGCCCTGATCTTCCGCTATGACAACCCCGACGCCGTCCTCACGTTCCTTCTGGTCGCGGCCGCCGGGACCCTCCT
The DNA here is from genome assembly GCA_903928275.1 of uncultured Chloroflexota bacterium. GTDB lineage: Bacteria > Chloroflexota > Limnocylindria > Limnocylindrales > CSP1-4 > CAIYQJ01. The sequence continues at coordinate 3,306 of CAIYQJ010000397.1, read as the reverse complement.
CTCCGCCATCGAGTCGGGCCGGCGGCGCTGGCTCGTGGCGGCAGGCGCCCTCGTCGGCGCCGCGTTCCTCACGAAGTTCCTCCAGGCGCCGATGGTGCTGCCGGGCTTCGCGCTCACCTACCTCGTGGCCGCGCGCGGCTCGGCGCGTCGCCGGGTCGCCGACATCTGCGTCTTCGGCCTGGCCGCGCTCGTTGCGTCCGCCTGGTGGGTGGTGATCGTCGAGATCATCCCCGCGCCCTCGCGACCCTACGTCGGCGGCAGCTCGACCGATTCGGTGGTGGACCTGATCTTCGGCGGCGACGGCTTCGGCCGGCTCCTCGGCAGGTCCGCCGCCCCCGGGCCTGCGGCCAGCCAGGTCGTGACAGCGGCAGCGGATGCGTCCGGCTCCGGCCCGGGAGGCGTCCCCGGCCTTCTCCGGATGTTCAACGACCGGTTCGCGGGCGGGATCGCATGGCTGCTCCCGTTCGCGCTGGTCTCGCTGGTCGTGGGCGTCGTCGCGCGCTGGCGGGCGGTGCTGCGGGACCGCCATGACTCCCGCTTCGCGGGGTACCTGCTCTGGGGCAGCTGGCTCCTCGTCCACCTGCTGGTCTTCAGCTTCATGTCCGGCACGATCCACGAGTACTACACGGTGGTGATCGCGCCGGCGGTGGCCGCGCTCGTCGGTGCCGGGACCGTCGAGATGTGGGGACTGCGCTACCGCTACCGGTTCGGAGGGCTCGTGCTCGCCGGGACGCTCGTCGGCAGCGCGATCGTGGCGGTGCCCCTGCTGGGACGCGTGCCCGACTTCCTTCCCGGGCTCGGCATGGGGATCGTCGGGGTCACGGCCGGAGCGGCGATCGTCGTCGCTGCACCTGCCGACCTGGTCGATCGGCGCATCGCGCTCGGGGTGACCGCCGTCGGGCTCATCGCGCTCCTGGCAGCGCCGACGGCCTACACGGCTGTCACGGTCGGCACCGCCTACTCCGGCGGCGACCCGCACATCGGGCCCGCGGGGAATGAGCACGCCGGGGGCGGAGGCGGAGGCGGGAATGCGCGGGCTGGGGGCGGAGGCGGGGGCGCCCAGCCCGGAGGAAGGGGCCAAGGCGGCGGACCCGGCCAGCCTGGGCCGACCGGCGGCCAGGGTGGCCCGGCCGCGAGTCGCCCGCAGGGCGGCCAGTTCGACTCCGGCATGAGCCAGGCGCTCATCGACTACCTCGTGGCCCAGCGCGGAAGCGCCCGCTGGCTCGTGGCGGTCAACAGCGCCAACGTGGGCGCCCCGATCCAGCTGGCGACCGGGATCCCGGTCATGGCCGTGGGCGGCTTCAAGGGCGACGACGCCACCACGCTCACGCTCGAGCAGCTGAAGGCGGACGTTGCATCGGGCGACCTCCGCTTCGTCGCCGCGGACCTCGGCGGCGGCGGGGGCGACGCCGCGAGAGCGCGCGCCGCGTGGATCACCGCCAGCTGCGCGCCCGTGACCCTGGCAGGCTCGGTGACCGGCGTCTACGACTGCCGGGGCGCGACCGCCGGGAGCTGACCCCCGCGGCGACTGGCTCGCGTCAGTGCGGCGGCGGCGACCTGACGAGCCCGGCACAACCGCAGGCTCGGGTATCGTCGCCCGCACATCGACCACCGGCACGCGAGAGGAGAACCGACATGGCAGAGCGCCGCGAGATCGCCCCGAACGAAGACCCCGTCTGCGGGATGACCCCCGACGTGGAGCAGGCCCGAGCGAAGGGACTGACGACCGAGTACGAGGGCCGTGAGTACGTCTTCTGCGGGAAGGGATGCCTGCTCGAGTTCGGCGACGACCCGGAGAAGTACCTCGATCCCGCGTACACCCCGTCGATGTGACCCGCGGGCGGCCCGCCCGCCGCCGAGGAGGCGGATCCCGATCCAGCGACCGGCCATCTCCTGATCGGCCGGCCGCCAGGCGCTCCCGCGGCCATGGCCGGAGCGGCTTCTCGTTGCGTCGGGTATCGTAGTCATAACTACGAGATGGCCGCCACCGCACGGGACGGAGAACGACGCGGACATGACACTGATCCGACCACCGGCCGGCGCGGAGGCCGGCCGCGGCGATCCGGGCTTCGCGGCCGCTGAGGCCGGCCGCGGCGATCCGGGCTTCGCGGCCGCTGAGGCCGCGGCCGCCGGCGTGCCCCACTTCTCCCTCGAGGAGGGGCTCGGCTTCCGGTTGGGCCGGACCCATCGTGCCCTCCGCGCGGCCTGGGAGACGAGGATCGTCGATCTCGGGCTCAGCGGCCCGCAGGCCAGCGTCCTGCGCGCGGTCGCCGAGCAGCCGGGCGTCGGGCTCCGCGAGCTGGCCCGCGTCCTTGGCACCGACCCGATGAACGCGAAGCGGCTCGTGGACGGGCTCGAGCAGGAGGGGATGCTGACGTCCGCCGTCGACCCGACCGACCGGCGACTGCGCGCGCTCGGGCTCACGGACGCCGGGCTGGCGGTGAGCCTGACGGTGGCGCGGCGCGCCATGGACTGGCGTCGCGATCTCCAGGCGATGCTCGGGCGTGACGACGCTGCGCGCCTCTGGCTGATCCTCGAGCGGATCGAGGACGGGATCGCGGCCCTGTCCCGTCCGACGATCGACAGCGCGGGCGAGGCACCGCTTGGTTGAGCAGGCGGCACAGCAGGCCGGCGTTCCCGCGGCGACGGGCGCGAAGCGTCCCATGGGAGCCGCGTTCGCCGTGCCCGCCTATCGCCGGTACTGGGCGAGCCAGCTCGTCTCCGGCGTGGGCACGTGGGCGCAGACCGTGGCCCAGGCGTGGCTCGTGCTGCAGCTCACCGGGTCGGCCGTCGCGCTCGGCGCGGTGACGACGCTGCAGTTCCTCCCGATGCTCATCTTCCCGCTCCTCGGCGGCGTCATCGCCGACCGCCTCCCGCGCCGCCAGCTGCTGCTGGCGACCCAGATCCTCGCCCTCGTCCAGGCGGTCGTGCTCGGCGCTCTCGTCTGGTCGGGGACCGTGCAGCTCTGGGAAGTGGGAGTCCTCGCCCTCCTGCTCGGGATGACGAACGCATTCGGCAACCCGGCGCAGCAGGCGCTGGTGCCCGAGCTCGTCGGGCGCGACCTCGTGGGCAACGCGGTCGCGCTCAACAGCATCCAGTTCAACCTGGCGCGCCTGCTCGGCGGGGCGATCGGCGGCGTCACCGTGGCGACCCTGGGGATCGCGGCCGCCCTCTTCCTCAATGCGCTCAGCTACATCCCGGCGATCCTCGTGCTCGCCACGATCCGGCCGGCCTTCGTCTCGACGGCGGCCGTGGTGCGCCGCCACGTTGGGGCCGAGATCGGCGCGGGCCTCCGCTACGCGCTGG
>CAIYQJ010000396.1 GCA_903928275.1 uncultured Chloroflexota bacterium | reverse complement strand
TCGAGGGGGCGGCCGCCGACGGAGAGGCCCGACGGCCCGAGATCCCGCAGGATCGCGTCCGGCATCGCCACCGCGCGCGGCTCGGCACGGACGGACGCGGGATCGTCGCCGGCCGCCGTTCTCGCAGCGCTCCGGTGACCTGGGATCCGGCCGCGCTCGGGAGAAGGTCGTCATCGCCGTGTGAGGCGCCGAGCGCCGCTCTCCGTCAGGACGGATCGGCGGTCGGCGGGGCTCCGCCGCGCAGCGACACCATGACTCCCGCCATCACCACGAGGATGGTGGCGTCGATGAGCGAGAACACCGTGTTGAGGTCCACGCCCTCGTCGAACACGCCCTCGGGCAGCTGCCACGGGTTCGCCGCGCCGTTCGCGATGTGGTAGTTGAGGTTCATCGCCAGCGCCGCGGCGGCGGCCAGGATGATGAGGCCGACGAGCGTGCGTCGCGCCGTCAGCGACAGCCTTTCCCAGCGCAGGAGCCACACGATGGCGGTGGCGATCAGCGTGATGCCAACGAAGAGCTCGCCGATGAGGATGAGGTAGCCGAACAGGCTGGCGTTGGGGATGATCACGCTCTCCGCGAGCGAGCGATACCAGTCCGGAGCCTTCTGCACCCTGTCCTGCAGGTCCGCGGCCAGGCCGGTGACGAAGCCTCCGCGGACGAGCTTCACCAGCACCGTCCAGAAGAACTCGAAGCCGACGATGACCTGCACCACGAGAAGGCCCGCGAGCGCGCGATCCTTCCACGCGACCCGCTCAGCAGGCCTCGCGACAGCGTATGCCTGCGTGCTCATGGCTCGCCTCCCGATGGTCGGGGCCGGCCGCTGCCGGCCCCGACATTCCCGCTACCGTGTGGGAGCGTCGCTACTGCACGCGGATGGTCACCGGCGTGCTCCACGCGGCGGCACGGCCGGTCGAGCCGGTGAACCGCCACCGGTAGGCAGCCGTCCGTGATGCCGCGAAGGCGTACCTGGCCTGGCCGGTGGGGCCGACCCGCCGCGTGGTGAGCTTCTTCCAGGTGGCGCCCACTGGGCGCCACCAGATCTCGACGGTGGTGCCGGCGAGCGCTCGCGTCGTCGTGAGCCGATCGACGATGGCGGCCTTGCGGGCCACCGGGATCGTGGAACCGGTGAACGACTTCCCGTTGACGCTGATCCGCTGGGTGAGCGTGACCTTGGCCGCCGCGGCCGTGACCGCCATCGAGGCGGGCAGCGGCGTCGCGGCCGCCCACGCGGCGCCGTCACCCGGTTGCGACGCCGTGACCGAACAGGTCCCGACGTGGATGAGCGAGAGCGTGGTGCCGGAGACCGTGCAGACGGCCGGCGTCGACGACACGTAGCCGACCGGCAGGCCGGAGCTCGCGAAGCCGGTGAGCGCGACGTTCGAGCCGACCGCACCCGTCGCCGGGAGGTTGAACGTGATGACCTGGGCCGTCCTGCCCGTCCCGGGGATGGGTGTGGGCGCCGGAGCGGAGGTCGGGGTCGGGGTGGTTGTCGGGGCCGGTGTCGGGGCCGGGGGTGCCGTCGGGTACGGCGGCGCGGTCGGGTACGGTGGGGGTGTGGGTGTGGGCGTCGGCGCGGGTGTGGGTGTCGGCGCGGTCCCGGTCACCAGGATCCTGGCGGAGGCGGTCGTCGCGACGCCTTCGCTGTTCGTGAAGACGGTGCGGTACAGGTTGCCGGTCTCGCTCGCCGTCCCGGCCTCCGTGCCGCGGGCGGTGAACGTGTAGGTGGCGCTCGTCGCGCCCGCGATGGGAGTCCACGTGGCGCCGCGGTCCCTGGACACCTGCCATCCGATGGTCGGCGTCGGGAACCCGGTCGCGCTCGCGGAGAAAGAGACGCTCGACCCCGCGGCTGCCGTCTGGTTCGTCGGCTGCTGCGTGATCGCGGGAGCGCTCGGGGTCGCGTAGACCGTGATCGTGTTCGAGGGGCCGTCGCCCTTTGCGTTGAACGCGGTGATGCGGTACTGGTAGACGAGGGAATTGTCCGGGTCGTCCCTGTACGTCGTGACGTTCTTCGCAAGCGTCGCGATCGTCACGAACGGCCCCACGACGCCATTCGTCACCGTGGCCCGTTCCACCCTGAAGCCGGTCTCGCGTCGCGGACTGGTCGAGGTCGGGTCGTCATGCGGCACCGGCGGGGTGCCATCCGACCAGGTGAGGTCGACGCTGCCCAGGGTGAACGTCAGCAGCGGTGCGAACGGACGATCCTTGGGGACGTTCACCACGACCGGCCGCATCATGTCCATCTCCTCGTGCCCGAGGATGTGGCAGTGGTAGACGTACTCCCATCCGAAGTTCGTCATCTCGTTCGCGACTGGCGTCGTGAGCGGATTCCCCATCAGGTCCACGTTGTTGAAGCCGGCTTCGACCCCGAGAACGCTGTTGGGGTCGCCCTGCGCGTGGATGGGCATCATCGGGTTGAGCAGGCGGACGCTGTCCGGGATCGGCCACGGCAGGACCGGGATGACAGGCCGCACCGCCACGATCGTGTCCTCGAGCGGGCTGAGCCGCACCGTCTCCTTCCACCCGAGCTCGTTGGCGTCGGGCGGCATGATGATGTTGTCCCACGTGACCCGGTTGATCACCTGGACGTCGTACAGGTGGAAGTGGATGGGGTGGGTGTCCACGCCGTTGTGCGTGATCTTCCAGATCTGCGTGCCGTCTACCGCGGACGCGATCGGCGTGACGTCCAGGCCGCTCGGGAGACCCGAGGCGTCGAACGTCTCGGTCGGCGGGTTCACGTAGGGGAAGAGGACGATCGTCTGGTTGTTCGGCGTCGCGCCCGGTGCCTCCAGGCCCAGATTCGCGGTCATCCGCCCGAACTCGTCGAAGCTGGCCGAGTTCGCCTCGTCATGGAGCGCCTTGGGTTGGATGGGGATGGCGAGCGTGCCGTTCGTGCCCTTGAGCAGCGTGTTGAACTTGAACAGGTCCCCGGCCTGCTGCTGGATCCGCGCGAACCCGTCGCAGGCGGAGCTCGCATTGGCGGGGGCGCTGCACCAGCCGTCGGCCGCAAAGTTCGTGCCGTATGCCGAGTTGTACGCGGCCTGGCCGACGATGATGGGGTTCTGCGACGACTCGAACACGCCCGAGCCGTCGGCGTGGTGGGCGAAGGCGGCGTTGAGACGGCCGAAGCCGTCATTCGACGTGCCGGGGCGATCGAACTCCTCGGCGGGCTCGTTGGTCGAGACCGTGACCTGCATGATCGTGCGGGTGTTGGGGCCGTAGCCGGGCAGCGTGGTCGGCGCGCCGCCGCTGGCCGTCATGTCCGCGTGACCCGTGTAGTAGTCGTACGTGGCGGCGGCAGCAGGGTAGGCGGCCGGGGCGTCGTTGTAGAGGATCAGGGTCTTGCCCCGGTACTGCGAGAAGTCGACGATGACGTCGGCGCGCTCCGCGGGCGCGAGGACCAGCGCGTGCTTGTCCACGTTGCCGAAGTCGAACCGGGTGGGATCGGTGATCCAGGTGATCGGCTGGTTCGGGACCACGGCGGGCGCCGGCAGGAACCCGCCCTCCGAGCCGATCTGGACCCAGTCGGGGCCGGCCGGGCTCCAGTTCGTGTCGGGCAGGGGCCAGACGTTCGGGTCGAGTTGCGCGGCAGCGACCTGCTCGGCGTTGAGGGCCACCTCGCTGAGGGTCCCGGTCCGCGGGTCGGCTACGTACCACTGCAGGTTCCAGGTGCGGTCGTTGGCGGCGTTGAGGATCCGGAGCCGGTACGGCTTCGGGTCGACAGAGGTCTTCGGGTAGACGACGCCGTTCACGACCGGCGTGTCGTTGAACGCCTCCATCCCCACGGAGACGTTCGGCGTGCTCGGGATCACGGCCGGTTCGCAGAACGGGACGGTAGGGTAGGTCCAGGTCGCGGACTTGCTGACGTCGCACGACGACTTGAAGTACGGGTTGGCGATCGGCTGGTACTTCGCGTCCCCGGCCGGCGGCCAGAACCAGGCGCCGTAGATCCAGCGTCCGAAGGGGTTCTGGCCCGTGGGACTGCTCGGGTTCTGGGCCGGCATGTAGACGTGGGGGACCCATAGGCTGCCGAGGCCGCCCCAGTTGGCGGCGTCCCAGGTCGGGTCGGTCGACGCCAGCTTCACCGCGGGGTCGGTCGATCCCACCTTCGCCGGCACGAACGTCTTGTCCTGGATGATGAGCGGGATGGTCGAGGCCGCATCGGGGATGGTCCCGTCGGCGATCAGCCTCTTCTCCGTGTCGTCCGTGAGCATGTAGGCCGTGGCTTCGCCCGCGTAGACGTTCAGGCGGGTGATGCCCCACGTGTGGTCGTGGATCCACATGAAGCGGGCGCTCTGCTGGTTCGTGTAGAAGAACGTCTGCGCCCCGGGCCCCGGGTCGGGCATGTCGGGCACGTTCGTGACGCTGACGCCCTCGGCGTACGGAGTCTTCTCGTCCGCAGGAGTGATCCACTGGTGCGGCGTGCCGTCGCTGATCCACGGGGTGATGCCGCCGTGGAGATGCAGGGTGGCGCGGTTCTCCGTGTAGCAGGCCCCCTTCGGCTTCGGGGTCTCACCGCACATGGGGTTGCGGATGCCGTCCGTGACAATGCCTTCGTCCGGCGCCATGTCCATGGGGACGTTGTTCGCGTCGAGCGTCACCATGTCCGGGCCCATGCCGGATCCCATGAGCGTGGTGTCGACGGGAAGGAACAGGTCCCCTGCGACACCGGTAGGCAGCAGGTCGCGGAACAGGACCCGGACGGGTCTGTTCTTCGTGGCGGTGATGACCGGGCCCAGGTAGTGGGGGTGGTCCACGCCGTAGGCACGAGTCACGCCGTCGGGCAGGTAGATCGCGGTGTCCTCACCGGCGAAGTTCGCGTTGCTCAGGGGGACCTGGAGACCCGGCACCTTGGTCGTCGAGAGCTGGACGTAGCCGCGCAGGAGCGTCGCCGGCAGCTGGGACTGGGAGCTGAACTGATGGCGGTACTGGACGACCGCGATCTCGTAGTAGTCGGTGCCGGGATACGTCGTCGTGTCGGCGACGGCGACCGGGATGTAGTCCGACTGTCCGCGGACGGGCGCCCCGAGGCCGGGCAGCGTGTCGACGAACTTCTTGATCCCCGGGGTCAGGTAGCCGGCCCCGGGATCAGTGACGGTGATGGCGGTGACCGCGCCCGCGGCGGCGACGGTGGCGATGGCGGAGGCGTAGCGGCCCGTGCCGACGCCATCAGTGATCGCCAGGGTCGGTGGTGAGGCGTATCCCTGGCCGCCGCCGGTCACGTCGATCTGGCCGACGTCGACCGTGGCGACCGCAGCGGCGGCCCCCCCCCCGCCCCCCGCGCCCGCCAGGGCGGGGGGGTA
>CAIYQJ010000395.1 GCA_903928275.1 uncultured Chloroflexota bacterium | reverse complement strand
TCGGGACGGTCTTCGTGATCGTGGCGCACCTCACGCGACGGACCGACGCGGCGCTCGCATCGCTGGGCCTCACGACGCCACAGTGGCTCCTGCTCGCCATTCTCACCCGGGGTTTCCCCGGCCGGAGCCCGACCCTCACCGAGGCGGCCGAGCGCTACGGGAGCTCTCGACAGAACATCAAGCAGATCGCCCTCGGGCTCGAGACGCGCGGGTTCCTGCACCTGGTGCCGGACGCCGAGGACGGCCGGGCGACGCGGCTCGTGCTGACGGACAGAGTCGCCGCGTTCGACGAGCCGGCCGCGCAGGCGCAGGCGGTCTCTCTCCTCGCGGACGCCACGGCTGGCCTGTCAGCCGACGATACGGTCGCGCTCCGCGACCTCATGCACCACTGGCTGGCCGGGATCTCCGCCCTGCCCATGTCGAGGGGAGCACGTCCATGAACGCCTCGCTTGTCCGCTCGACCGACCGTCGCGTGTTCCGACGGGCCCTCGCCGTCGTCGTCGCCATGCACGGGCTCATCCACCTGATCGGCTTCGTGGTTCCGTGGGGGATCGCGCACGTCGAGGGGTTCTCGTACCGCACGAGCGCGCTGATCGGGGCCATCGCCCTCGGCGACGCGGGGGCGCGCGCGGTCGGGATCATCTGGCTCGCGTGCGCCATCGGGTTCGTCATCGCCGCGGTCGGGATCTGGCGCGGCGACGCCTGGGCGCTGCCGCTGACGGCGGCCCTCGCGGTCCTCTCGATCGTCGTGTGCGTGCTCGGGCTGCCCGAGGCGATCGCCGGGATCGTCGTGAACGCCGTCATCCTCGGCGCGGTGACAGTCGCCGCGTTCGTTTACCCGAGCCTCCCGAGCCTTCCGAACCTCCCGAGGACGGCACGATGACAGCGACCGCCACGACCCGGCCACGGAGGTTCGCGATGCCCGGACTCTCCTCCCTCCAGGACCGCTTCGACCGGATCGTCGCCGCCGAGTTCGCCGCACAGCCCCTCGCCACCGCCGACCCGCTCACGGAGGCCGACCTCGGCCACCTGCCGGCGCCCGTGCGGCGGTACGTGTGGTTGTCCGGCGCCGTCGGCCGACCCCGGGTGCAGAACGTCCGCGTCGTTTTCGACGCGCGGATGTGGCGAAAGCCGGGTGGTACCCCGATGCAGGCCACGTCCGTCCAGTACAACTTCTTCGGCCGCCCCACGCGCCTCTTCCTCATGAAGGCGCGGATGTTCGGGCTGCCGGTGCGCGCCCTCCACGCGTACGCGCACGAGGACGCCACATTCACCGTGCGCGTGGCATCGGTGAGGAACATGGTGGACCTCAGCGGCGACGCGATCAGCTCCGCCGAGACGGTCACCGTGCTCAACGACATGTGCTTCTTCGCGCCCGCCTCGCTCATCGACCCGCGCCTGTCGTGGCAGCCGGTCGACGACCGGAACACGGTCGTGACCTTCACGAACGGCCGTCGGCGCGTCGCAGCGACCCTGGTCTTCAACGACCGTGACGAGCTCGTGGACTTCTGGTCGGACGATCGTCCCGACAGCAGCACCGGCAGGTTCGTGCCCATGCGATGGAACACCCCGATCGACGACTACCGGGAGATCGGCGGCCGACGCCAGGCCGCGCAGGGCGCCGCCGTGTGGGCGTACCCGGACGGTCCGTTCACGTACGGCGACTTCACGGTCCGGTCGATCGACTACGACGTCTTGGGACCCACTCCAGCGTAGGCGCAGGCGCCCGCTTCTTCGGTCGTTCGTCCGGGGTCGTCCGATCCGTCGCGACCGGCCGGGAGACTCCTCGACCAGTACCGTCGAGTCATCGTCCGCGACCACTTGGCGAGGTAAGGTCTCGACACGCGTCGCACGAGGCGACGTGACTCCGACCACGCATCGGCGAGGGACAGCGCACGTGACCGGCACCCCGAAGACGCCCGGCGAACCGGCCGTGTCCAGGCGCGCGCAGCCTGCCCACGAGACCGCGCAGACCGTCGGGGACCCGGCGCCGCAGCCCGCCGGGAGAGACGCCGGGGCGCCGGCGGGCGCCGAAGCGGACGCCGGGGGCCGGCCGGACCTTGCGCGCGTCATCGACGAGGTACTCGACCAATCGGTCGCTGCCTTCGGCGCAGACATGGCAGGCGTGTGGACGGTGGAGCCCGGCGGCCACCCCCTGCGCCTTGTCGCGCACCGCGGGCTCGACCCCGAGTTCATCGCCGTGACGAGCCGCGTCGCGCGGGGCATGCGCACGGCGGGCTTCCGCGCGATCGACCGGCGCGAGACGATCGTCCTCGAGAAGCCCACCCGCCAGGGCACCACCGCCGAGATCCGGGCCGCGTACCGGGCGGCGCGGATACGGACCGTGTGCATCGTCCCGATCGTCGTTCGCGACGAGTCGCTGGGATTCCTCGCCCTGTACCACCGGCACGAGCGACCGTGGATGCGCGAAGACCTGGACCTCGCGGAGGCACTGGCGTCGCGGGTCGCCGGCGCGATGGAGAACGCGCGGCTGCACTCGAACGTGGCGGGCCTCGCCGCCCGGCTCGATGCGATCAAGGTCCTCGCGTCACAGCTGAACCACCTCGACGACGTCGCCCAGATCGGGCGTGCGATCGTCGATCAGGTCCGCGAGCTGTACGACTCGGACAGCGCGCGCGTGTACACGGTGGACCACGAGAGCGGCATGTGCGAGCCGATCGCGTTCAGCGGCGTGTTCGCCGGGTCCGCTGACCCTGATCCGGCGCTGTTGCGCGTCCCGATCGGGAGCGGCATCACGGGCTGGGTCGCCAAGCACGACACGCCCCTGCGAGTCCGCGACTCGAGCCACGAGCGACGACGACGCATCGTCGGCGTGGACACGCCCCAGTCGATGCTGTTCGCACCGATGTCGCACTGGGACACGGTCCTCGGCGTCGTGGTCGTCTCGAAGGACGGCGTGGATCGCTACAGCGCGGACGACCTCACGACCCTCTCGATCTTCGCCGCCTTCGCCGGCCAGGCCCTCGCGAATGCGGAGAACGTCGGCCGGCTCCGATCGCAGCAGGCGGAGCTGGAGCGGCGCCTCGCGAGCCAGCGGATGCTCCTCGACGTCAACGAGACACTGCTCGCCTCGAGGGACCCGGCGACCGTCTTCGAGCGGATCGCGGACAGCCTGAGCACGGTCGTCCGATATGACAACCTGACGATCTACCGGCTCGACCGCGACCGGGGCGTGCGCGTCGCGGTGCTCGCCCGCGATCGCTACGCAGTCGAGATCCTGGCGGACGAGCAGCCCCTCACGGTGGGCCTCACGGGGTGGGCGATCACCCACGGTGCGTCGATCGTCGCGAACGAGGCGGACCTCGACCCCCGCGCCGCCACCGTCCCCGGCACCCCGAACGAGCCGGAGTCGCTCGTTGTCGTCCCCCTGCGGGCCGAGGGCGAGGTCATCGGGACGCTGAACGTGGGGCGCGTCGGCGGTCGCGCCAGCTGGTTCGAACC
>CAIYQJ010000394.1 GCA_903928275.1 uncultured Chloroflexota bacterium | reverse complement strand
GTCGACACCGGGAACGCGACGACGGCCGCCAACGCGCTCGTCGCCTTCTACCACCCCGCGAACCAGTGGCTCGGGTTCGGCCTCCTGGGCCCGAGCAAGACGTCGGGCAGCTGCGTCTCAGCGCCGGACGGCACCATCGGGACGGCGAACTACCCGACAGACCTGCGCCGGTGGGTCCCGGTCGGCCTGAGCGGCGCCGGCGCCCCCAACCCGACCTACGCCCAGATCACGGCGGCGATCGCATGCTACACGAACTCGGGGATCGGAACGGACCTGGCGGACCCGATCGCGGCGGCGGCCTACGAGCTGACGCACAACGGCCGCACGGGCGTGCACAAGGGGATCATCCTCGAGACGGACGGCCAGCCGAACGCGGCGGTGGGCAGCGTCTCGAACAGCCAGTACTGCCTCGCCGCGAGCAATGCCGCGACGGCGGCCAAGGCCGCGGGCATCGAGGTCTTCACGATCGGCTTCGGCCTGAACGGCTCGAACGACGCCCCCTGTCCCGACACGGCGGGCGCGTGGAGCGGCAAGACGGCCACCAACCTGCTCGCGAGCATGTCGGGCACGGCGGCTGGGGCGTCCGTGGACAACGGGTGCGTCCCCGCGGAGAACGCGGACGGTGACCACTTCTTCTGCCTGCCCAAGACGGCGGGCGCCACGACCGACCTGTCGTCGATCTTCAAGGTGGTCGCAGCCCAGCTCGCCGCCGGCGCGCACCTCCTCAGCCTGCCTTAGGGTCGAGGCGGCCCGCCTCGTCGCGCTCCGCCGCGCTCCGCCGCGCATCGCCGCGCATCGCCGCGCTCCGCCGCGCATCGCCGCGAGTCGCCGCGCATCAGCCCGGAGACTGCGGAGTCCGGCCTGGTCGCCGCGCGTCAGCCCGGAGACTGCGGAATCCGGCCTGGTCGCCGCGCATCAACCCGGAGACTGCGGAGTCCGGCCTGGTCGCCGCGCATCAACCCGGAGACTGCGGAGTCCGGCCCGGTTGTCGCCGCGTATCACCGGGAGGACTGCCCAGGCCGCACGGACGCCCGGTTGTCGCCGCATATCACCGGGAGGACTTCGAGGTGGCCTCACGGTCACCGCGCATCACCGGGGACGGTATCCGGCGAGCGTCCGAGCCGGCCCCGTGCGTGAGAGTGGACGACGCGGGCGGCGATGGCTTCTCGGCGAGTCTCCGGGGTGATACGCGGCGATCGGTGGGGGGCCCGGAGGCGCGCCGGCCGCGGACCGCCACGGGTAGCGCAGAGCCCCCGGCTGCGCGCTACCCGTCGATGCGCTCGACGACCGTCGCGATCCCCTGGCCCACGCCGATGCACATCGTGGCGAGGCCGTAGCGGCCGCCGGTGCGGCGCAGCTCGTGGACGAGCATCGTCACGAGGCGCGCGCCGCTCATCCCGAGCGGGTGGCCGAGCGCGATCGCGCCGCCGTCCACGTTCACCTTCGCCGGGTCGAGCCCGAGCTCCCGCACGCACGCGACCGACTGGCTCGCGAACGCCTCGTTCATCTCGACGAGGTCGAGGTCGGCGACGTCGATGCCCGCGCGGGCCAGCGCCTTGCGCGTCGCCGGCACCGGGCC
>CAIYQJ010000393.1 GCA_903928275.1 uncultured Chloroflexota bacterium | reverse complement strand
CGGGAGAGCCGCCGGCCGCGGGAGAGCCGCCGGCCGCGGGAGAGCCGCGGGCCGCGGGAGAGCCGCCGGCCGACGGCTGCGCCGCCAGGGGCCCGATGATCCGGTACCCCACCGACAGGTCGCCCAGCGCGACGTGCTGCACCGGGGCCGCCTGGACCACGTTCGCCGCACGTGCGCCGCTGGATGTGGGGCTCGCGCTCGTGGTCACCGACCCTCCGCTGCCGCAGCCCGCGGCGAGTATCGCGAGGCTGGCGCCGACCACGAGGAACCGGGTCCATGCGCCCCCGACTGTCGTCCGGCCCATCGATCGCCCTCCGGTCCCTCGATTGCCCCGCGAGCCGGTGGGGATGCTGCCGGCGCGGGTGCCACCCCGGCCAAGTGTCGACCTTCGGCCGCGCCACCGCGTCATGCGGACGACGTAGGCCGCGAGACCCGACGGCTACGTGGCGGACGACCGGTCGGTGGCCCGACGCCCCGACGCGACAACGCCGGAGCGCTCGGTGAACGTCCCGGCCGGTGCCCAGGTGCCCGCGCCCGGCCTTCGGCGGTCGAGCAGGTCGCAGATCTCCTCGGGGAGCGACTCGAGCCAGCTGGCGGCCGAGATGGTGGACTCCGCGCGCTCGGCGGCCCTGAGGATCCGATCGGCCCGCGCGACGACCTGTGGCGCAAGCTCCCACGGTCGGGCGCGAGCCCAGACCTCGAGGCGCCGGAGCGCCGTCGCGGTCGACTCGCTGCGTCCGCAGTGTCGAGCCGATAGCCGTCGGTCGAGGAGCCGCTCCACGTCAACGGCGTCCGCGAGGACGGTGGTGGACATGATCGGGCGCCTCTCGTAGGGCGGCGTGGCCGGCATGAGCCGGTCGCCCGCCGACCTGGCGGGGAAGGTGTAGCGATCCTGGATGGTCGCCATGACGGCCTCCGGCCCCCGACGAGGCGCGCGGCCTCGGCCACGCGAAGGGGCGTCGTGCCCGCCGCGGCGGTCGAGCGTGGGGACCGGTGGCCGGGCGCAGCGGGCCTCGGGGCACTGGCCTGATCGTGCACCCGGGCTATCGGCTCCACAAGAGGCACATGTCGTCGCGAATGGGCGGATCCGGGTGCTCAGACCTGGGGAGATCCGCCGATCACCTCTGGGGAGATTCCGCGCGCGACCGACGCGGCGGCAGGCGATGACGCCGATCCGTGGGCGCAGCTCGGCCGGATCCCTCGATCGGCGGCGGGGGTCTCGCGTCGTCCGAACGGGCGCCGAGCCCGACTCTGCCGATGCAGGCGCCGACCCACGCGGCTGCCATCCGGCGTCCGGCTGGACCTGCCCCTACGAGGTCCCGTCCCAGCGCGCGTAGCAGCGGCGGCAGCGGTCGGTGCCCTCGCGGTTGATCGCGTTGCACCGGGCGCACTTCCACGGTCCCGCCTTCCACGGCGCGTCGGCCGCCTGGCCGGACCGGATGTAGAGGAGCACGGCGACAGCGGCGCCGATCCCGCCCACGATGATCAGCGCCACGAGGGCCAGCGTGATGAGGTCCGGCCCGCCTCCGCCGCCGGTGCCCCCGCCGCCGGATGAACCGGGGCTCGCCGTGTCGGACGGCGACGGTTCCGCTGACCCGGCCGGCGCCTGGGAAGCGGGCTCGGACGGCTGGTCGGACGGCGATCCGGCCGCGCCCTGGTCGGTGGGAGCGGCGGATGTCTCGGCCGTGGGCTTGGGCGTCTTCGTGGGCTTCGGCGTCACGTCGGGCGAGGGCGACGGCGACTCGCTCGCGCTCGGGGACGGCGATGGGCTGGGCGACGGCGTGGCTTCGGGCGTCGGTTGCGCCCCCGCTGGGATGTCCACCATGAGCTCGGTGGTCCCGGTCACGCAGTCCAGCGTCTCGCCCCGGTTGGTGGTGGTCGTGTAGACGAGGCGGTACTGGCCGGCGACGGGGACGGCGAACACCGACTGGGGGACGATGGGCGCCGGCGGGCTCACGGATCCCTGGGCGATCACCCTGTTGAAGCCGCCGGGGCCGGTGAGGGTGACCGAGTAGTCCGTGGTGCCCGGCTCCAGGCACGTGGATCCGATCTCGATGCCCACGTTCAGGCTGGTCGGTGCACCCTGGAAGCGGATGGGGCCACAGGCGGCGCCGTCACGGCTCGTGCACGCGAGCGCGACGCCTACCGTGACCGAGGCGGCGAAGACGGCGAGGACGAACGCGAGGGTGAGGCCGCGGAGGCGGCGGCCGACTGCGGAACGGATCGACGAGCGGCGCATCGGCGCAAGGGTAGCGCGACCGGCGGCGACGCGTCGCGTGGTCGCTGCGGCGTGCGGGGAGTGCCAAGAACCGGTGTGGCAGCGGGAAGGCGAGTCGCGAAGGCGTGGGCCGCGCTCGCAGATGATCCGCAGGTGATCGGGGCCCTGTACGGTCAGGTGCGCCGCCGCGAGCGGTGAGCGCCCGGCGACACGTCTCGATGACACGGGTCCGCGTCGTCGGGGGCCGGTGAGGCGGCGGTGGCCGGGGCCCATCCCCCCGGGTGCCCGGCCTCGCCGCGCCGGTTGTCGCGATGGGTCACTGGGGGCAGGCACATCGCGACAGCCGGTAGCGCCTCCTAGGGCCGATCGCCGCGGTCCGGGGGACGCGAGCGACAGACATCGGCGCGAGGATGGCCTCGTCAGGCCCGCCGCCACGGGGCCCACCCACCCAGGCGGCACTGGGCCGGCGGGGCCCCGCTGCAGGCTCGTGCCGCAGACGTGACGAGAGGCCGGCGGGCGACCCTCTGGCCCGCCGTTCGGCGAGGCGACGCGCAGCGGCCTCTACGGGCCCGGGATCAGGAGCCGTTGACCGACCCGGATCGTGTTCGGGTCGGTGATCTTGTTCAGGCTCATGATCGCGTTGACAGTGACGCCGAACTTGCCCGAGATCCGGAAGAGTGTGTCCCCGGGCACGACGACGTAGACGCGCGGCGTCGGCCTGGGTCTCACGGTCGGCTTGGGCGTCGGCCTGGACGTCGGCGTGGGCCTGGCCGAGGGCGAGGTCTTCGGCGTGGCCGCGGCCGACGGTACAGTGGAACCCGCCGGCTGCGACGTGGGCCCCGAGGACACCGCAGCTTCCGGGCTCGTGACGCCCCCGCCCGGCGACGCGGCGGCAGACGATGGGGCGATCGATGACCCGCCCGCGGAGACCGGCGTAAGTTCGGCGGCCCCGGGCCGCACGACCAGCTTGCCCGCCACGTACCCGACGCCGACGAGCGCAGCAAGGATGAGGACGGCAGCGACCGCGATCCCGACGATGCGCGCCAGGTGCCGGAGGATCCGGCCCGCTCCCGACACCGCGCCCGGGGCAGCCACCTCCGCGGGCGGCTCCGGCTCCGCGACGGCCAGGCTCTCGCCGTCGGCGACCTCCTCGCCGGCAGCCGCGACACCGGCTTCGACGGGGAGCGAACTCGCCGAATGCGCGGCGACCGTCGGCACGCCGCCGGGAAGATAGCTGTAGCCCCCGGGAGGCGCCGGCGACAGCCCCGCGGGGCCGGCCGCGATACCGGCCGCACCAGGCTCCCCGATGTCCGAGGTGACGAGGATCGCGGCGGCGGCG
>CAIYQJ010000392.1 GCA_903928275.1 uncultured Chloroflexota bacterium | reverse complement strand
CCCCGACGGGTCGATCGTCTGGATCGACATGACGATCTCCCCGGTGCGCGTCGCTGATCCCGCCCATCCCCGCCACCTCTGCATGATCGACGACATCACAGAGTGGAAGCGGGATGAGGAGGCTCTCCGCGAGAGCGAGGCCCTCCACCGCGGCATCATCGCCGCTTCGCCAAACGCCTTCGCGATCGTCGACCTCGACGGTCGCATCCGCACGGTCTTTCCACTGACCTTGGCCATGTTCGGCTACGAGCGCGAGGAGCAGCTCGTGGGCCGTTCGCTCCTCGAGTTCATCGTTCCCGAGGATCTTGAGCGCGGCGCGCTGGCCCTCGCGCTCCTGTTCCAGGGCGAATCGCGCCAGGACTGGAAGTTCCGCGCCGTGCGCGCCGACGGCAGCGCCTTGGTCGTCGAGGCGAGGGGCGAGCTCATCCGGGACGCGGATGAGCAGCCGACCGGCATCGTCCTCATCATCCGCGACATCACGGAGCGCGAGCGCGTCGAGGAGGCGCTGCGCGAGAGCGAGGCCCGGTTCGCCGGGGTCTTCGACGCCGTCGACGAAGCGATCGCCGTGCTCCGGCCACTCCGCGACGAGGACGGTGACCTCGTCGACAACGAGATCGAGTGGGTGAACGCGGCGTGGCGCGAGCGTTTCGGCTGGGAGGGGCGGGACCCCCGAGGCCTCCGCGGCCTCGAGGTGAATCCGGTCTTCACTCCACTCCTGTCGCTCCACGAGGTCGTCCTCGCGACCGGCGAGTCGGAGCGCGCGGACATCCAGACGCCGGATGGTCGCTGGCTCGACATGGCGTACTCGCGGTTCGGCGACCGGCTCGTCGCCGTCTCCCGCGATGTCACCGAGCGCAGGCAGGCCGAGGAGGCGCTGCGCGCGAGCGAGGCCGAGCTCGCCGAGGCCCAGCGGATCGCACACGTCGGCAGCCTGACGTGGGTCCCGGCCGCCGAGGTCTTCGAGTGGTCGGACGAGCTGTTCCGCATCTTCGGGCTCGAGCCGGGCGGCAGGCCGCCGTCGATCGAGGAGCTGGTGCGCTTCTTCGACGCGGAGACGGTCGCGAGGGCGCGCGAGACGATCGCGGCGGCGGTCGAGACGGGCGAGCGGTTCGAGATCGAGCTGGACGTCCGCCGAGCCGACGGGTCGGTCCGCCACATCGTCGCGCGCGGGGAGCGGGCGCTCGGTCCGGACGGCACGATCGTCAGGCTGCGTGGCTCGTTCGCCGACGTCACCGAGCTGCGCGAGGCGCAGGCGCGGCTCGACCAGGCACAGCGCGCAGAGATCGTCGGCCGGCTCGCGGGGGGCGTCGCGCACGACTTCAACAACCTGCTCGCCGTGATCAACGGGTTCGCCGACTTCCTCGCGGACGGGATCCCCGCGAGCGACCCGCTCCACGACGACGCGGTGTCGATCCGCGAGGCGGGCACCCGCGCGGCGGACCTCACGCACCAGCTCCTCGCGTTCGGCCGTCGCCAGGCCCTGCGGCCGACGGTCGTCGACGCCGGTGACGTCGTCGCCGGGATCGCGCCGATCCTCCACAGCCTCATGGGCGACGAGGTGGCCCTCGTCATCTCCCGCTCCGGCCCCATCGGCCGGGTGCGGGTCGACCGGGCCGAGCTCGAAGGGGCGATCGTGAACCTCGTGCTCAACGCCCGGGACGCGATGCCCGGCGGGGGCAGCGTGGCGATCGAGGCTGCGGACGAGACGGTCGGGGCGAACGATCCGCGCCTCCACCCGCCCGCGGAGCCCGGCGAGTACGTCCGCATCTCGGTCACCGACACCGGGACGGGCATCGCTCCCGACGTCCTCCCGCACGTCTTCGAGCCGTTCTTCACGACGAAGGCGCTCGGCCGGGGATCCGGTCTCGGGCTCTCGTCGGTCGAGGGCGCCGTCGTCCAGTCGGGCGGCTTCGTCGGCGTCGAGAGCGCGGCCGGGATCGGCTCCGCCTTCTCGATCTTCCTGCCCCGGTCCGCCGAGGACGCCACGCCGGCCCAGCCGACGCGCCCCGGTCTCGTCGCGACCGGCATGCGGGCGACGATCCTGCTCGTCGAGGACGAGCCCGGTGTCCGCGCCGTCACCGCCCGCACCCTGCGCGGCCTGGGCCATACGGTGATCGAGGCGAGCGCCCCGGTCGTCGCGATCGCGATCGCAGAGGCCGGGGTCACACCGTTCGACCTGCTCCTGACGGACCTGATGATGCCGGGCATGAACGGCCGCGATCTCGCCGACCGCCTGGCCGCGCAGCGTCCCGGCCTGCCCGTCATCTACATGTCCGGCTACCCGCCGGAGACGATCGTCGGCGACGGTCTGCTCGACGAGGGCACCCCGCTCCTCCACAAGCCGTTCACCCGCGAGGAGCTCGCGGGGCGGGTCCAGCGGGCGCTCGAGAGGCTGACGCCGCCGCCCGACTGATCGGGGGCCCGAACCGGTCGCGACCGTCGGTGCGCCCCGGGCTCGGCACCCTCGCCCTGCCGCGCCACGTGCGGTCCGTCCCCAACGTCGCGTGGGGTAGACTCACCCTGCGGTCCCCCGTGGAATGGGGGGATGGTCGATCGAGTGGAGGGTCGCGCATGCGCTCTGGCGCCGGACTCCTCATCGTGGGCCTCGCGATCGGCGCTTCGGGCGCCCTGGCTGCGTGCGGGGGCAGCACCGCCACGCCGCTTCCGTCGCTGCCGCCGGACAACCCGTCGGCCGTCCCGTCCGCCGTCGTCGAGACCCTCGCCCCGGCGACCGAGATCCCGGCCGCGAGCAAGGCGCCCTCGGCCTCCACCAAGCCCTCGGGCACCGCCGTCTACAAGGTGAAGAAGGGCGACAACATGTCGGGCATCGCGGCCAGGTACGGCATCACGCTGAAGGCCCTGATGAAGCTCAACCCGAAGATCAAGGACGCCGCCAAGATCCACATCGGCCAGAGCATCATCGTCCCGAAGAAGTAGCGGCGGCGGTCCTCCTGCCCGCGCCCGCCGTCCCCATCGCGTCCCAGCCTCCCGTCCCGTCACCGGGCGCGGCGACGCGCGCCGCGGGTGACCGTCGCCGTCGGTCCGCCTGAGGTGGAGCCGCGCCTCGCCGCCACGCTCCGCCGCGTGCCGCAGCGGCCCGGCGTCTACCTGCTCCGGGACGCTCGCGGCGACGTCCTGTACGTCGGGAAGGCGCAGGATCTCCGGTCGCGTGTCCGCAGCTACTGGCAGAAGCAGACCGGCGGCGAGACGCACCGGATCCGCTCGGTCATCGACCGCGTCACCGACGTGGAGTGGACCCTCACTGACTCCGTGAGCGAGGCGCTCCTCCTCGAGGCCAACCTCATCAAGCGGTACCGGCCGCGGTACAACGTCCGGCTGAAGGACGACAAGAGCTACCCGTACATCCGGATCTCGCTCGCCGACGACTTCCCGCGGATCGAGCGGACCCGGAAGCTCCGGGAGGATGGCAGCCGGTACTTCGGTCCGTACGCCTCGGCGAAGAGCGTTGACGAGTCGATGGACCTCATCCGGCGGCTCTTTCGCTTTCGCACATGCACCATCGAGATCCACGAGGGCGTGCGGGCGCTTGCGCGGCCCTGCCTGCTCTACCACATCAAGCGGTGCCAGGGACCCTGCGTGGAGGCGGTCGGGACGGCGGAGTACCGGGCCGACATCGCCCAGGTCGAGCTCTTCCTCGAGGGCCGCCACGAGGCGGTCGCGCGCACCGTGCGGGCGGACATGGCCGCGGCGTCGGACGCCCGGGAGTACGAACGCGCCGCGGCGCTGCGGGACAAGCTCCGGGCGATCGAGCGGACGATGGAATCGCAGAAGATGGCCGCCTACAGCCGTGCCGAGGCGGACGTCCTCGGACTCGCACGCCGCGACTCGCACGCCGCCGTCCAGGTGTTCGCGGTGCGCGCCGGCACGCTCATCGGCCGGGACGTGTTCCTCCTCGACGCGCCCCGCGAGGTGCCCGACGCCGAGGTGCTCGGCGGGTTCATCCAGCAGTACTACATCCGCGCCGCGAGCGTGCCGGCCGTCGTCCTCGCGCCGCTCGAGCCGCCCGACCTCGCCGGCATCGAGGAGTTCCTCGCGGAACGCCGCGGGGGTCGCCGAACGGTCGTCCGGGTCCCGCGGCGCGGCGAGAAGCGGGAGCTCGTCGACCTCGCCGCGCGCAACGCGGCGGAGACGCTGGACCGCGAGGCGGCCCGATGGCTCGCCGACGAGGGCAAGACGCTCGAAGCGCTCGAGGAGCTCGCGGCTGCTCTGGGCCTGCCGGCTCCGCCGACGCGGATCGAGTGCTATGACATCAGCACGATCCAGGGGACGGACACCGTGGGGAGCATGGTCGTCTTCGAGGACGGCCAGCCTGCGCGCGGCGAGTACCGCCGGTTCCGGATCAGGACCGTCGAAGGGCAGGACGACTTCGCGAGCCACGCCGAGGTCATGCGGCGTCGATTCCGGCGGCCGGCGGCCGAGGCGGAGGGTGCGGTCGAGGAGCTGCGCTGGCGGATGCCGGACCTGGTCGTCGTCGACGGGGGGAGGGGACAGCTCGCGGCCGCGATCGAGGCCGCGCGGTCCGCCGGCGTGGAGGACACGCCTTTCGTGGGACTCGCGAAGGAGCGCGAAGAGCTGTTCGTCCCGGGCGACGCGGATCCGATCGTGCTCCCGGCGACGTCGCCCGCGCTGTACCTGGTCCAGCGCCTGCGTGACGAGGCGCACCGGTTCGCGATCACGTTCCACCGCGACCTGCGCGCCAAGCGCGCCGTCCGCTCGGCCCTCGATGAGATCCCCGGCGTGGGGCCGGCGCGGAAGCGCGCGCTCCTCCGGGAGTTCGGATCCGTGCGGCGGATCCGCGAGGCGGACCTCAACGCCGTCGCGGCCGTCCCGGGCATCAGCCGGAGCCTCGCGCAGCGGATCCAGGCGGCTCTGACCGACTG
>CAIYQJ010000391.1 GCA_903928275.1 uncultured Chloroflexota bacterium | reverse complement strand
GCCGCAGGAGCTCCTCTTCCGCGTCACCGCTGATCTTCGGTATTGTCGACCGATGGGCCGTGGCGATCAGTGCCTTGATGGCGGCGGGCCGGGCGTCCTCCGGCACACGCCCGAGGACCCGCACGGCGAATGCGGCCCGATCGGGATCCTGCAACGGACCCTCCATCGCGGCCACTGCGGCCACACCATGCGCCGCCACTCTGTCCCGGAACTCGAACCTGTTCGGGCCGGCCGCCCACGCCTCGTTGAGCAATGACGTCAGCGGATCCATCGACACCTCTCTCCGTGCGGTTCATCCGGACGTAGCGCAGCTGGCCGGCTCTCACCACTCACTCCGGCCCTCGCGGCGCCGCGAACGACTGGGGCGCACCCTGTCACACCGTGCGCCCAAACGTGGGGGCTCGAGTCCGACGGGCGGTTGGTCGCCCAGTCGCTGGCAACAAAGTGCCCGTCGGCACACTCAACGCTCGAACTGCTCGAGCGGTCCCTGGCACTTCGGACACCGGATGTCTCCGAGCTTCCCCACGGTCCCGCACTTTCGACACATGGGATGCTGGGGTCTGCGCCTCCAGCGCCCGGGTTCTCCCCCCTCGCTCCCGACCAGGCCGAGTCGATGCATCTCGTCGAGCAGGCTCAGGGCGCCCCACTCATCCATGCCCATCAGCCGAGCGAAGTCGGTTACCACGATCCCTTCGCGGCCGATCGTGTCGAGCGCCGCCTCCATACGCGGGTCGAGCTTCCCATCGACAGGACCGCTGCTTGACAAGGGTGCGACCGCAGGTTGCGCGGGACCGCCGGTGCTCGGCGGCGCAGGGGCGACCGCACTCCGGACCTGGGCGGCCTGTGCCGTCTGTCCGCCCGACGCCGCCTGATGCATCGCGATCTTCGAATGCGTTTCGAACCAACCATCGGTGTAGGTACCACCGCATACCGGGCACACCTTCATGTTCCCACTGGCAGGAGTACTCGCTTCCGCGACCCACGTCGGGGTCGCGCGTGCGGTCTTCGTCTGAGGCGGCGGGGCAGGGATGGCCTTCCCGCGAATCTTCGAGCGGCTTGACAGCTGCTCCTTCCACCACCCGCGGCCTGCGGCTGCTGCCGACGCGGTCGCGGCGATCGTGCCCGGGATCCACCGTAGATTGCCGCCTCCCCGCAGGTCCTCCTCCGTGGGGGGCGGCAGCCCCAACACCTGCTCCCTGGGCGGACAGAGGTCGAGGAGGCGTTCGGCAGCCTGCTTCGCCGCAGCGTCACGCGCCTGACACAGCCGTTTCATCACCACGGAGGCGTCGCGGTCGACGTAGTCCCCTTTGTGAAGGAGGAGACGATCGTCGGCACCCTGGGGACGGAGGGACCTCCAGATGCTCGGATCGGCCCGAATCGCCAGCAGCGAGGCGAGGATCACCCACGACGAGAACGAGTCGAGTGTCTGGCCGTAGTCCCTCCTGGCCCGGCTCGGATGCTGGTAGTTCGGGTGCCCGACCTCGTTGCTCTCGCGCCCGTCGAGGGCGGGCACCCACATGCCGTCGTAGTCGATCACCTTGAGGGCGGGTCCGGTCCGGCCGTCAATGACGAGCAGGTTGCCGTGCTGGAGATCGCCGTGTGCGATCTGCCGGGACTTCAGATCGTCGATCAGCCCAAGGAACTCGTCTGCGAGGCGGTTGAGGATTCGGCGATCGTCGAGGTGG
>CAIYQJ010000390.1 GCA_903928275.1 uncultured Chloroflexota bacterium | reverse complement strand
GGCGGTGGAGCAGGCCGCCGCGACGAGGATCGTCGCGAACGCGAGCGCTGCGGGTCGGAGCACGATGCGCATGAAGTGATCCCTCCTCTGGGTTGTCCCGAGTGTAGCGAACGGCGCGCCGGCGGCGGGTCCGCGCCCGCAGGTGGAGCACGAGGCACGGGGCCCGCCGATCGCCGCCCCGGAGTCGTCAGGCGCGGCGGATCGACACGGGCAGGTCGTCGGTGAGGCCGAGGCGGCGGCCCGCGTCGCCCTGGTTCTCCGCGAGGCACAGTCGCCCGAGCGAATCCTCGTACAGGAGGAGCGCGCCGACGGACACGTGCCCGAACGTCTCCTCCCACGGGAGAACCTCGGTCCGGGTGACGCCGGCGCGGTCGGTGAGCTCCACCGCGAGCAGGGTGCCGCCGTCGAGATGCCCGAGCGCCGCGAACAGGTGATCCGGGCCACCGGCGAGCTTCACGTTCCCGAACCCGTCAACGTAGACCACGGCCGACGCGAGCTCGCCGACCCGGACCGTGAACCCGGGGATGGGGAGGCGGACGAGGTCCGCGAGCCCGACCTCCGGCCCGAGCCGATCGAGCGGGACGCCGCGCGCGAGGTGGGCGGCGACGGGCGCGAAGATGTCCCGGCCATGGAAGCTCGATGTCACGGCCGGGAGGTGGTAGGCGGGATCCGTCAGGGCGCGGGCCTCGGTCGCGCCACCGAGCCGGTCGGCCGCGAGCATGAGGAGCCCGTTGTCCGGGCCCACGAGCACGTCGCCGCGAGCGGTCCGGACCGCGACCGGCAGGCGCTGCGTCCCCACGCCTGGGTCCACGACCGCGACGTGCACGCCGACGGGCAGGTATGCGACGGCCGCCGAGAGCGCCACCGCGCCGTCGCGGATGGCGAACGGCCGGATCGTGCGGGTGAGCTCGAGGACGCGGGCGTCCGGGCAGATCGAGAAGACGACGCCCGCACAGATCGCCGCCGAGGGATCGCGGTCGCCGAAGTCCGTGAGGAACGAGACGAAGGGTCGGTCCATGGGGGCCATGGTAGGCCGTGACGAGCGGAGCGGGGGCGCGCGCGACCGGGCGCCGCGGGGTGGCGGGGGGGTTCGACAGGCTCCCGAACGCCGAAGCGACGCCCGGAGGAGTACGGGCGCCGCTTCGGCAGTCGACTGCGGGAACGGGGAGGAGGAGTCCGCCCGCGGCCGGGTGATGTTCGGGATGGTCGGCGCGGTCCGCCGGCACACATCAAGACGAGCGCGGATGGCGGAGTGTGACGGCGATGCAGGCTAGACTCGCGAGGTGCGTGTCCGGACGCTGCAGCTGCGCCTCCTCGCCGCCGGCCTTGCGGTCCTGTGGGGCGTGTCGGCGGTCATCGTGCTCGTCGCATACCGACCCGGAGGGCCGCTCGACATCGTCGTGGGACTCGCGTCCGTCCCGCCGCTCCTCGTCGCGTTGGCGGTCGTCGCATGGCCCCCGGTCGTCCGGGGTTCCGGCTCGTTCGCCGGAGTCGTCTGGCTCGGGCTCGCGGCGGCGCTTCTCCTTGTCCCGTCCCTCGCGGAGATCGTGGGTCGGATCGCTTCCGGCGGGCCTCAGACGCTCCTGCCGTCGCTCGAGGCGATCTACCCGTGGCTCCTCGCGCTCGCGGCGACCGCCGCGCTCGCCGGGATCGGGCTGACCCGGCGGGCGCTCGGCTCGGCGGTGCCGCGTCGCCGTCAGCTCATGACGGCGACGGGTGTCGCCACGATCCTGCTCGCGGCCTCCGGAGCGGCCTTCGCGGTCGCCGCCGTCGCGAACGAGCTCGCGCTCCAGGACCGGCCCCTGGCGCCGTCGTCGTTCGGGCCGGCCGGCGTCAGCGACCCGGAGGCGTGCGACGGGGCCATCCGGGTCGGGTCGACGGCCCAGCTGGCAGAGCACATGAGCACGGAGGTGGACGGGCGCCCGCTCGCGTCGATCGACCTTGCGGGAGCACGGTCCGGCGCGGACTTCCGGTGGATCGCAGAGGTCGCGAGCGATCGCGTTCTCGGGACCCGCGGCGTCGCGCGCATCGCGCCCGATGCCTGGACGCTCGAGCCGGGTGGCACCTGGCAGGCCGCCGGCGCCTCCGCGCTCGACGCCGCGACGGTGGACATCCGCGCAGTCTCCGTGGCGCTGCCAGCCACGATCCGGACGACGGCGGAGGATCGCGGGATCGAGGTCGTCGAGGGTGCGACCGCCCGGCACTGCCGCGTCGCGATCGACGGCCCGACGTTCGTCGCCGCATTCCCGCAGGCATCGTGGCTGGTGGGCAGCCTGCCGCCACTGTCGCGATGGCGCGGCGAGATGGACTACTGGATCTTCCTCGACGGCGAGGTCGGGCGGATCGACGGCGCCGTGAGCGGCGCAGCCGGCGACCTGCACCCGGGCGCGCTCCAGGCGGCCCTGCGGGTGCGTCTGACCGCCACGGATCGGGATGCCGCCGTGACACTGGAGCGGCCCGGCTGACCGACCGGCACTTCTCCGCCGACGCGGGCGGGACACGATGGGGAGGGGGCATGGGAGAGCCACGGGGCGGGACGGACGGACGCGGCGACAGGGCAGGGACCAAGCGGGACCGGCTGGCGCGATTGCTGCGCGTCGTCCGCGTCCTGGAGGCACATCCGGAGGGGATCCGGGCCGGGGCGCTCGCGGCCCAGGTCGGCGTCTCCCGGCGGACGGCCTACCGCGACCTGGTCGCCCTCGAGAGCGAGGTGGCGATCCCGGTCTGGTCGGAGAACGGACTGTGGGGGCTCGAGGAACGCGCTCTCCTGCCCCGTCTCGCGCTCACCCTGTCGGAGGCGATGGTCGTCTACCTCTCGGCGCGCCTCCTGGCCGAGTACGCGGACAGGTACGACCCCGAGCTCGCCGCCTCGCTCCTCAAGCTCGCCGACATCCTGCCGCCCACGATGCGCGCCCACGTCGAACGGACCGTGGACATCCTCGCCCGACGTCCGGCGGACCCCGCGCTCACGGAGACGTTCCGGGCGCTGACCCGGGCGTGGGCCGAGGCGCGGATCGTGGAGATCGAGTACGACCCGGCCGCGTACGACGACGTGGCCCGGCCATCCCGGACCGCCCGGGTCCACCCCTGGCTCATCGAGCCGTCCGCGCAGACCCATGCGCTCTACCTCATCGGGTGGGACGAGGATCGCGAGGCGCCGCGCACGTACAAGATGGATCGGATCCGCCACGTCACGGTCACGCCGGATCGGTTCGAGGCGCCGGAGGCCGGCACCCCGGAGGAGGAGCTCGAGCGCGCCTGGGGGATCGTCGCCGACCAGGGGTACGTGGAGGTCGTCGTCCGGTTCGATCGGACCGTCGCGGCGCGGGTCATGGAAGCCCTGTGGCATCCGTCGCAGCGCATCGAGCGACATCCCGACGGCGCCATCACGTGGCGGGTCACGGTGCCGGGAACGCTCGAGGTGCGCCTCTGGATCCTGCAGTGGGGTGAGGACGCCGAGGTGCTGGCTCCTCTGGAGCTTCGCGCGGACGTCGCCCG
The DNA here is from genome assembly GCA_903928275.1 of uncultured Chloroflexota bacterium. Classification (GTDB taxonomy): domain Bacteria; phylum Chloroflexota; class Limnocylindria; order Limnocylindrales; family CSP1-4; genus CAIYQJ01. The sequence continues at coordinate 6,629 of CAIYQJ010000390.1, read as the reverse complement.
GACCCATGGCGCGGCCGCCGCACGGTACGCGGACGCGGCCGACGACCCCGGCGCGCCACCGGTGCCCTGACCGCGGGTGGGTCCTCGGGTGCCGCTGGCGAAAGCCGCCGGGGATCTGCCGCGAAGGCCGCGGCACCGCTGACCGGGTACCATCGCGTGATGCAGAAGCGTCCCCCGAGCGCGCTCGCCGCTGCGCTCGTCGCACTGGTCGCGCTCGCCCTCCTCCCGCTCGCCCCCCCTGCCGCCGCCGCGACGCGCGGCGATCCCGCGGCGGCGGCCCCCAGGCCAGCCGCGATCGGGTGGGCAGTGAGCGTCGGTCTGTCGGTCGGCGCCACCGCGGACGAGGCCCCGGCACGGACCGTGGCGCGGGCCGGCCTGTTCTCCGGGGTGACCTCGGATCGTGCCGCGGCGGGCCTCGTCGCCTTCCGTCGCGACCCCGCCCTCGACCGGGTCGCGCAGGCTCGCGCGGACGCGCTCGCGGCGTCCGGGACGTTCAGCCACGCCGCCGCCGGCGCGCCGATCATCGACCCCGTCGAGGCGTCCGGCGTCCGCCCGTACGCGGCGGGCGAGGCGCTCGGCTGGGCGAACGACCCGTCCACGGACGCGGCGCTCGCCCGGATCAGGGCGATGTGGCTCACGAGTCCGGAGCACCGCGCGATCGTGCTCGCCGACTGGGCGAACTACGCCGGTGTCGGCGTCGCGGAGGCCAGGGGCCGGACGCTCGCCGTCCTCGTCATCGCGGACACGCCGGATCGCACCGTACCGGCGATCAGGATCGTCTCCGCCTCGAGGGCGGGGGCGACGGTCACCCTCCGCTGGACGGCGGAGGACCCGCGCCTCCAGGTGCGCACCGCCGGGGTCGGCGCCGTGCTGGTCGACTACCGCGTGGACGGTGGACCGTGGATCCTCGTGCGCTCCCCGGGCGGCGCGGGAGTCACCGTGCTCGCGAACGTGCCGGCCGACCGCAGCCTGGTCATCGGGATCCGCGCGGAGGATCGGGCGGGCAACGACTCGCCGTGGGCCACGGCGTGGGTGGGCCTCGTCCCGTGACCGATGGCGCGGGGCCCGGAGCGCGCCCGTCGCCGCCGGCGCCGTTCGCGGCGGTCAACCTCATCAGCGATCCCATCCACGGCTACATCGAGCTCACGAAGCGCCTGTCCGCCGCGCGGGCCGCCGAGCTCGGGCATGCCGCCGAGGAGGCCGCCGAGGAGGACCTGCTCGATACGCCGTGGGTGCAACGGCTCCGACGCATCAGCCAGCTCCAGACGTCGCGGTGGGTCTTCCCGACCGCGGAGCACAGTCGGTTCACGCACAGCCTCGGCGTGATGCACGAGGCCGGCCTGTGGGCGCGACGCCTGTACCGCGGGCTGCGCGACGACACGGCCCGGACCGCGCCGACGGACGCGGCCCCATCCGAGGGGCTCGTCGTGGAGACGCTCCGCGTCGCCGGCCTCCTCCACGACGTGGGCCACGGGCCCTTCGCGCACTACTTCGACGAGCACGTGCTGTCCGCGTTCCCATCCCCGGCCGATCCGCGCCGGCAGCCGGGCAAGCGGCTGAGCCACGAGGACCTGAGCCAGCTCATCGTCGAGCGCGAGCTCGGCACCCTCATCCGTGCGCTGCGGCGTGCCCCGGGCGACGACGCGGCGCGCGATGCGTTCAGGCCCGGCGAGGAGATCGATCCGCGCTGGATCAGCTTCCTCGTCTCGAAGCCGCGCCTCGTGGACCCGACCATGCCGCACTGGGTCCGCCGGCTCCAGCCGCTCCTGTCGGGGGTGTTCACCGTCGACAACCTCGACTACGTGCGGCGCGACGCGTACATGACCGGCGTCTCGACCGGCCCGGTGGACGCCGAGCGGCTGCGGCGGTACACGTTCATCGGACCCGAGGGGCTCACGCTGTACGAGCCGGGCCTCGGCGCCCTCGAGATGTTCCTCACCGCGCGGCTCTTCATGTACCAGCAGGTCTACCTGCACCGGACGGTCCGCGCGATCGACCTGGACCTCCGCGAGGTCTTCGGCCCCAGCGTCCTGGCCCTCATGGGCGACGCGTCGCCCGCGGAATCGCTCTCGGCCTTCGCGGACCTCGACGAGTACGCGCTCCTGCACCAGGCGGCGCTCTGGTCGCGCGGGGAGCAGCTGTCACCGGAGCCGCGCCCGGGCGACGGGACCGTGACGCCCGAGGTCGGTGCGCTGTGGCGCGGCGTCCTGCTGCGCCGGCCCCGCTGGCGCGCGGAGGCCGAGGTGCGCGCGGACTACGAGCCCGGCTCGTTCCCGTCGAGCCTCGTGGCTTCGCTCGGGGATGCCGTTCCGGGCGAGGTCGCGATCGACCTCGCGATCGTCGACGCGCGGCCGGCGAGCGCGGACGAGACCGATTCGCTCCTCCGCGTGGAGGGTCGCGACGGCAGCGGGACGATGCCCGTGAGCCGGGCGCTCGCCCGGCTGCCCGCCTTCGCGCTCATCGGCCGGCGGTATCGACGCAGCCCGGACCCGGAGTCCTGACGCGGGCGGTCGGCCAGGTCAGCGCGCTTCGGTCCGGGTCGCGCCGGCGCCCGTTTCCGCGTGCCCCCGGGCGTCGAGCACCGACCTCACCGACGCGGCGAAGGCATCGCGAGTGAACGGCTTGCGCAGGTAAGCCGCGCCCTCGGAGAGGTAGCCATCCCGAAAGACCGAATCGGGCGAATACCCGGACATGAAGAGGACGGCGAGGGCCGGCCGCTGCCCCTGCAGGCGCTCGGCGAGCGCGCGCCCGTTCATCTCGGGCATCACGACGTCCGTGATGAGCAGGTCGATCGGGCTCTCGTGGCTCCCCGAGATCGCGAGCGCCTGCGTGGGCCCCGTCGCCTCGAGCACCTCGTATCCGAGCCCGCGGAGCATGCGGCCCGTCACCGCCCGGACGGCCGGCTCGTCCTCGACCACGAGGACGGTCTCCGTCCCGCGCGGCATCGCGACCGTGACCCGGGCCGAGGTGGCAGGCCGACCCTGCGGCGCCGCGTCCGTCCGCGGGAGGAACACGTCGAACGTGGTCCCCCGGCCGACCTCGCTCTCGATCGCGACGAAGCCGCCCGACTGCGCGACGATGCCTTCGACGGTCGAGAGCCCGAGACCCGTGCCGCGCCCGGCCGCCTTCGTCGTGAAGAACGGCTCGAGTACGTGCGAGAGCGTCGCCGCGTCCATCCCTGTCCCGGTGTCCGTCACGGCGAGCCGGACGTACCTGCCGGGGGCCGCCCGCGCACGGAGCCGCGGGTCCTCGGCGCCGATCTCGATCTCCGCGGTCTCGATCGCGACCGCACCGCCGTCGGGCATCGCGTCCCGGGCGTTCGTCACGAGGTTGACGACGATCTGCTCGAGCTGCGCCGGGTCCGCCCAGACGGGTCCGATCCCGGGGTCCGAGCGGATGTACAGCGCCACGTCCTCCCCGAGGAGACGGGAGAGGATCGCGCGGAGGCCGGCCACGATCGCCCCGACGTCGACCGCCGTGGGCTGGAGCACCTGGCGCCGACCGAACGCGAGCAACTGCCGGGTCAGGACGGCCCCGCGCTCGCCCGCCTCCCGGATCGCCTCGATGTCCGGGCGCAGCGGATCTCCGGGCGGAAGCACGTCGGCGACGAGCCCCGCGTAGCCGTTGATCGCCATGAGCAGGTTGTTGAAGTCGTGCGCGATCCCCCCGGCGAGCCGACCCACCGCCTCCATCCGCGCGGCCTGCTGCACCTGCGCCTCCAGGGAGCGCCGGCGGGTCATGTCGCTCACGGTGACGAGGATCGAGTCGTCAGGGAGCTGGCGGAGCCGGGCCGACACGATGGCCCGGCTGCCGTCCCCGCGGACGATCGATCGATCGAGCGTGGCGGTCCCGCCGGCGAGCACCTCCGACGGCAGATCGAGGCAGGCGCGCTGGGGATCCGACTCCGTGAGGTCGATGAGGTCCATGGCGAGGAGCTCGGCGCGCGGGTGCCCGAAGATCGCGCACGCGGCCGGGTTCACGTCCAGGAACCGGCCGCGCGGCAGGGCGACCCGGATGATCCCCTCCGTGTTCTCGTCGACGAGGAGCGCGTCGCGGGCGGCGGTCGCGCGGAGTGCCCGTTCGGCGTCGCGCGCCTCGGTGACGTCGGCCACGGTCCCCCGGACCCCGACGATCGCCCCGCTCGCGTCGCGCACCACCTCGCCCTCGTTGTGCAGGTGGCGCTCGGAGCCATCGACCCGGACGGACGCGTAGTCGAGCTGCCATGACTCGCCGGTCGCCATGGCCCGCTCGACGAGCTCACCCATCCGTGCGCCCACGTCGGCGCCGAAGAAGCGCGCCTGTTCGGCGAATGTGGGAGCTGGACCGCCCGGCTCCAGCCCGACGAGACGGAACATCTCGCCCGACCACGCGACCAGGTCGCCCGCGGGCGACCATGTCCAGCTCCCGATGTGGGCGAGCCGCTGTGCCTCGGCAAGCTCCTTCTCGGCCTCGCGGAGCAGCCGGACCTCGTGCCTGTTGGTGACGTCATAGGCGATGAGGCGGCTGCCCACAAGGGAGCCCGAGGCGTCGAGCCTCGCCTCGCCCCGGAACACGAGCGTGCGGCCGGTCCCGTCGGGGAGGACGATCTCGAACTCGCCCTCGAACGGCTCGCGCGAGCTCACGGCGCGTGCGACGGCGGCCTGCATCCGCGCCAGGCTGTCCGGCCTGAACGCGCGCGCCGCCTCCGCGAACGTGGGTGCCGGGCCGTCCGGGTTCATCCCGAAGAGGCCATACATCTCCGGGGACCAGGCCATGGCGTCCGTGGCCGCGTCCCAGGTGGCGCTGCCGATGCCGGCGATCCGTTGGGCTTCGCGCAGCTCGGTATCGCGCTGGCGCAGCGCATCCTCGGCCGCTCGGCGCTCGGTGATGTCCTGCGTGACGACGACGGCGCTCACCCCGCCTGCTGTCACGGGCGCGGCACTGACCGAGACCCAGATGGTCTCGCCATCCTCGAGCACGACGCCCATCTCGACGTCGCTGATGGGGCGCGCCTCCGCGATGGCTCGCGCGCTCGCGAACGCCTCGGGGGGCATCGGCGCTCCGTCCGGTCGGACGAATCGCCGCTCCCGGTAGCGGCCAGCTGCCACGTTCTCATCGGTGAAGTGGAGGGCCCGGCGGGCGGCCGGGTTGTGGCGGATGTCCGCGCCATGCGCGTCCATGACCGTCACGCCCACGGGAAGGACGTCGAGGATGGTCGAGAGCTCCGCCTCCCGGGCCGAGAGCTCGGCGGCGCGCGCGGACGTGATCGGCGCACCCGGGCCGGGTCCACCTCCGAGGCGCTTTACGAGCGCGAGGACGCCGTCCGGGACGGGGACGTGGACGTGCGCGAAGTCCCCGACGACGCGCCCGTCGTCATGGTGGATGGGCCCGAAGTGCTGGACCTCCCCGGTGCCGATCGCGCGGCGCATCGACGCGGCGATCCCCGCATCGGAGGGCGCCGGGGGCCACTCGATGAAGCTGTCACCGACGAGCTCGTCCGCGGGAACGCCCCTCATCGCGGCGCCGGCGGCGTTCACGTACAGGCACGTGAAGGTCGGCGAGAAGAGGAACAGGCCTTCGTCGGGCGCGACGAGCAGCGGCTCGAGCAGTGGAAGTGACGCGGCGATCCCCGGGTCGCGCGCGACGGCGGCGGCCGATCCCGCGCGTTCCACGCCTGCGACCACTCGGCTCCCTCGCTGGCCCGAACCCCCGTGCGGGGGCCGATCGGCTCCCCCGCGACATGCGAGGTCCCCGCCCCGACAGGCTGCGTGCCGGATGGACCGCCGTCAATGGGTGCACCGTACTGCGACCCATACGGCGTCTTCCGTAGCGCGGGCGCCCGACCGGAGCTCGTCCGACGCCTCGGGGCCCGCTCGACGGCGACGGCGAGGCGCGGTCAGCGGTCGGGCGACGGCGACGGCGACGGCGTGGGGCTCGGCTCGGCCGGCTCGATCCCGTGCGGCATCGGCGGCAGCACGCGCAGGGGGTCGATGCGGGCGATCTCGTTCGCCGGGAGCTTCATCTTCGCGACGATCGTCGCCCGGAGCGCGAACGTCGCCGTCTCGTCGGGGCTGAAGAGCCCGTAGTGGAGATGGCAGCCCGACGCGTTCCCGCTGTTCCCCTCGAAGCCGATGAATTCGCCCGCTGTCACCCGGTCGCCGACCTCCACGACGACGTCATTGAGATGCGCGTACATGCTCCGGTATCCGTTGCCGTCGTCGACGACGATCGTGATCGGCAGGCTGTACCAGAGCTTCTTCGCGTCGTTGCGGGCGTCGTAGGCGGCGAGGTCGCCCACCCAGCCGATCGCGTCGTCGTACCGGCGACCCGCAGCAAGCACGACGCCGTCGTGAGCCGCGCGGACATGGTCGCCGCAGAAGCTCGCGAGGTCGAGCCCGTCGTGGAACAGGGCGCCCCCCACGACGAGGGTGCCGAACGGGCTCGGTCCGTACGCCTGCGTGATGCGCCCGATGCGGAGCGGCCACGCGTAGCCCGCCAGCGTGGAGGGGTCGGCCGCCCGCGACCCGGGCGCAGGCACCACGGGCAGGCCGTCCGGCCCGATCCGTGCCCGGAGGTGCGTCGTGGCGGCCGCGGCCGCGGGAGCGCCGCCGTCCTCCGACCCGGGGCCGGCCGACGCGGCCGCCGGCGAG
>CAIYQJ010000389.1 GCA_903928275.1 uncultured Chloroflexota bacterium | reverse complement strand
CCCCAGGTCGCCGACGCGTCGGCGACCCCGGCGCCCGGGGCGTGGCCCTCGACTTCGGCGCCAGGGGCGTCGCCCGTCGTGCCCGCGGCCCCGGCGCCACCCGGATCGCTCGCCGTGCCTCCGGCGCCGGCCGCTCGGCCCGTGGCGTCGTACTCGACCGCGCCCGCCGCGCGGCTCCGCGACCTGGTGGGTGGGCCCGCGACCGACCCTGCGTGGACCCGCCCCGCGCTGTGGGTCGTCGTGGCGCTCGCGGCGTGCCTGTATGTCTGGGACCTCTCGATCAGCGGCTGGGCCAACGCGTACTACACCGCTGCCGCCCAGGCCGGCTCGCAGAGCTGGAGCGCCTTCTTCTTCGGATCGTTCGACGCGGCGAACTTCATCACGGTCGACAAGCCGCCGGCCGCGCTGTGGCTCATGGGGCTCTCGGTCCGACTGTTCGGGCTGTCGTCGTGGAGCATCCTCCTGCCGGAGGCGCTCTGCGGCGTCGCGACGGTCATCGTCCTGTACCTCGTGGTCCGACGGAGCTTCGGGGCGCCGGCCGGTGTGGTCGCCGCTCTCGTGCTGGCGCTCACGCCGGTCGCGGTGGCGATGTTCCGCTACGACAATCCGGACGCGCTCCTCACCCTGCTCCTCGTGACGGCCGCGTGGGCGCTCGTCCGCGCCATCGGGTCCGGCCGGTCGCGCTGGCTGGTCCTCTCGGCGGCCCTCGTCGGCCTGGCGTTCGACACGAAGTACCTCCAGGCGTTCATGGTCCTGCCCGCGTTCGTCCTCGCGTTCGCGTTCGCGGCGCCGGCCGGGTGGCGGCGCCGCTGCGGCCAGCTGCTCGCCGCGGCGGCGGTCGTCGTCCTGTCGGCGGGCTGGTGGGTCGCGATCGTGGAGCTGGTCCCGGCCGCGAGCCGTCCGTTCATCGGCGGGACCGCGAAGAACTCCGTCCTCGACCTCATCACCGGCTACGACGGTCTCGGTCGGATCTTCGGGGCGCAGGGCCCGGTGATGGGGCCGGGAGGCGTGACCGGAGGCGACGGGGGCCCGGGCGGCCCCGGCTTCGGCGGCGCGGCCGGCCCCCTGCGGATGCTCAACGAGGAGTGGGCCGGCCAGATCGCGTGGCTCCTGCCCGCGGCAGTCGTGGCCGCGGTCGGCGGGATCGCCGCGCGGTGGCACGCGCCCCGCACCGACGCCGCGCGCGCCGGGTTCCTCCTTTGGGGAGGATGGCTCGCGACGCACGTCGCGGTCTTCAGCCTCTCGTCGGGGATCGTGCACCCGTACTACGCGGTCGTCATCGCCCCGGCGATCGCGGCCCTCGTCGGCGGCGGCCTCGCCGAGTGGCACCGCCTCCGCGACGGTCGGCTCGTCGCGGACGTGGTCCTCGCGACGACCGTGGTGGCCACCGTCATCGTCGCCGACGTGATCCTCGAGCGGACGCCCGACTTCCTGCCCGGCCTCGGGATCGCGGTGATGGTCATCGGCGTGGCCGCCGGCGCCCTCCTCGTCATCGGCGGCGGGGTGCCACGCGGCCGCGCCATCGCCATCGGGGGCCTCGCGCTCGCGCTCGTCGCCGTCCTCGCGGGCCCGGCGTCCTACGCGGTCGACTCGGTGACCTCCCCGTACGCCGGAGGCGATCCGGCGGCGGGTCCGTCAGGAGCGTCGCACGGTGCGGGCCCGTTCGGCGGTCGATCGCTCGCGAGCCTCGCCGGCGCGCCGGGCGCCACCGCCGAGATCGTGAACCAGCCGCTTGTCGACTACCTCGTCGCGCATCGATGGGCCAGCCGCTGGATCGTCGCCGCCGAGTCCGCGAGCGGCGCCGCGTGGATCCAGATCGCCACCGGGGCACCGGTCATGGAGATGGGCGGGTTCACGGGCGGGGACCGGGTTCCGTCGGCGGAGCAGCTCGCCGCGTACGTGGCGACGGGCGAGCTCCGTTACGTGTACGTGAACGGCCCGGGCGGCTTCCCGGGCGCGGCCGGTGGCCCCGGCGGCTTCCCGGGCGGCTTCCCCGGCGTGGCGGGTGGCCCGGGCGGCTTCCCGGGCGCGGCCGGTGGCCCCGGCGGCTTCCCGGGCGTG
>CAIYQJ010000388.1 GCA_903928275.1 uncultured Chloroflexota bacterium | reverse complement strand
GCGGCTTCCACGGCGACCTCTGGCACCTGGAGCTGGCCATCGGAAGCGCGGCGCTCTGGTCGTTCCTCCTCGTCGCGCTCGCGCTGTGCCCGCTCAGCGTCGTGGTCATCGTGAGGCGTCACGACGGATTCCTGGGACCCCTCTCAGCCGATCCGGCGTGAGAGATCGACCGCGAGCGATGCGGTCGCGAGGTCCGGTCCTCGAGGCCCGTCTCGCCCTCGGCCTCGAACAGGCGCAGCCACTTCCCGCTCGATCGCCACGGGGCGTCAGCTCCCGCCGAGGATCTCGGGTGCCGCGTCGGCATCGCGCTTGCCGGCGCCCGCCGGCTCGTCGACCTGGTCACTCTTCTCCCAGGCCGGTTCGCCGGTCTCGTGATGCCGCTCGCGACCCGCTTCGCGGCGCTCGTGGCGCGGCAGCGGCTCCGCCGCCGACGCGTCCGGCGTGCCCGCCAGGGCCTGCTTGATCCGGGACAGCAGCGACATCAGCGACTCCTTGGCGAACATCGACTTGCGAACACCAGTCGCCACAGTGTGACCGACGGGAGCTCGGAGAGTCGCTGACTCGTCGGTCGCCGTGCAGGCGGCCGGCCTGGACGCCCATGTGTCTCGCGCCAGGAGCGCCGGTGGGACACGCGAACTCCGCTGGTGCCGGCGCGCGGATGGGCCGAGGCTCCGCCCACGTGGGGCACCGAGTCGCGGGGTTGACGGCGCGGACGTACCTTGGCCCGGGGGGTCGGTCGTCGGTGTGGACCGGACCGGCGCGCCGTCATCCCGTTCGCGTGCGGACGACGGGCCCCGATGCCTGTTCGGCCGATCGGGCCATGCTCGTCTCCTGCACCGGCAAGGTCGGTCTTGCCATCGCCCAGCGCACCTGCGGACAGCTCGGGCGGCCCACCCGCCGATGCCCTTCGTCCGTGGTTCATGATGGCGTTCGCAGGACGACCGGCCAGGATCTTCGGCCCGCTCCGCGCCCGCTCACCTCGACGGTGAAGGTGGGCGACGGGCGCGCCCGTGGCCGGTCCGAGCAGCGATCGTCATGCCCCGAGGAGTGCCCGACCGATGCCGTACACCGACATTCCGCTCGATGAGCTTCGCCGATACGCCCCGGCGCTCGAGGCGCCCGATGACCTCGCGTCGTTCTGGGCGGAGACGCTCGCAGAGGCTCGCGCGTGGTCGCTCGACGCCACGTTCACGTGGGTCGAGACGGCCCTGCGGCTGGTCGAGACGTACGACGTCACCTTCCGTGGGTTCGCCGGGGCCCCGATCCGCGGCTGGCTCCAGCTCCCGGCAGGAACGACGGGTCCGCTCCCGGCGGTGGTCCAGTACGTCGGCTACGGTGGTGGACGGGGACACCCGTACGAGCACCTCCTGTGGGCCGCCGCGGGGTACGCGCACCTCGTGATGGACACGCGGGGCCAGGGGTCCACCTGGACGACCGGGGACACGGCCGACGTCGGGGCGAGCGGCGCTCCCCATCTCGACGGCTTCATGACCGACGGGATCGGGGCACCCGAGACCTACTACTACCGTCGCCTCATCACCGACGCGGTCCGCGCGGTAGAGGCCGTCCGGGCGCACCCGCGGGTGGACGCGGATCGCGTCGCCGTGATGGGCGCGAGCCAGGGCGGCGGCCTCAGCGTGGCGACCGCCGCTCTCGTGCCCGACCTCCTCGGCGTGATGGCCGACGTCCCGTTCCTCAGCGACTTCCCGCGCGCGATCCGGATCGCCACGACGAACCCGTACGAGCAGATCGCCCGCTACCTCACGATCCACCGCGGCAGCATCGAGCAGGTGGAGCGCACCCTCGCCTACTTCGACATCGCCAGCCTCGGGCGCACGGCCGTGGCGCCGGCCCTGTTCTCGGTCGCCCTCATGGACGACATCTGCCCCCCCTCGACCGTCTACGCCGCGTACAACCACTACGCTGGCCCCAAGGAGATCCGGGAGTACGCGTTCAACAACCACGAGGGCGGCCAGCAGGTCCAGGAGGCGGCGCGCCTCGCCTGGGTCGACGCCCTCCTGTCGAGCAGCCGCGACCGGGCGTCGCTCGCCGGGCCTGGCGACGGCGCCGCCGGCGGGTGACGGGAGGCCGTCGGCGCTATCTCGCCGCGACCCCCGCCCGCTCCAGCGCCTCGGCGGCCTGGGCCCGAGCGTCTCGGGCGCATGACGGGCGTAGCGGCGGGTGACGTCGGTCGAGTTGTGCCCGAGGTAGCGGCTCGCCTCCTCGAGCGGCATCCCGTTGCTCACGAGCGGGGTCGCCGTCGCGTGGCGGTCCCGGTGGCTCCCGAACCAGGGGAGCGCGCCGCCACCGCGTGGTACCTCCGCGTCACCATGAGGGAGAGGGCGATCATCCCGAGCGGCGCGCCGGCGCCGTACCTCGCCGGGAAGAGGTAACCGGCGTCTGCCTGGGACGCGAGGAGCGCGGCGCGGGTCCCGACGAGATCGGCGTCGAGCGCGGCGCGGGCGTCTCGGTGGAGGACGACGTCGAGCGCCTTGCCGCCCTTCGCGCGCCGGAAGTGGACGAGTCCGCGGTCGAGGTCGACGTCGTCGACGCGGAGGAGGGGAGTCCGCTGCCCTGTTTCAGGGGACGGCGCTATCGGCGGAAGTCGTGCGTGGATCGCTCCCCTGATCGGGGGGTTCTGGCTGGCGCGTCAGGATTCGAACCTGAAATCCCCTGATCCAGAGTCAGGTGCCTTACCGTTGGGCCACGCGCCAGCGCAGGCCGGATGATAGCGCACAGCCGCCTCCGGGCGCGGAAGGCAGGGACTTGGCGCCCACGACGCCGCGAGGGTCCTGGCAGGGCCGATGCGGCCCGCAGGGGAGCCAGGCCCGCAGGGGAGCCAGGCCCGCAGGTGCGAGGGCTACTT
>CAIYQJ010000387.1 GCA_903928275.1 uncultured Chloroflexota bacterium | reverse complement strand
TCGGGGCGCGTGCTCTCGCGGCTGACGGTGAAGGCCGGCGACGTCGTCTACACGACGCCGGATGCCAGTGGTCACAGCAGCGCGACGGGCGATGCCGTGCGCGTGGACCTCTCGTGCGGCCGCCTGGACGTCTGGTCCGGGCCGCCGATGCTGGGTCCGGCGTTCGTACCGGGTCCGTCGGGCGACTGCGACTGACGGTCGGCCGCCAGCCTCGACGGGCCCCGCGGGTGTCTCGGACCCCCGCCCCTCGCCCATCAGGCCCCGGGCGGCGGCTCGCTCCCGCGTCGGAACCGTCCGAGGCCGGGCCATCCCAGCCGCCACATGACCAGGACCGCCGCGAGCCCCACGACGCCGACGACGATCACGATGTCGAACGGCGCAAGCGCGTGTCGGATCTGCTGCCAGTTGGCGCCGAGCTGCATCCCGGCCCACACGAGTGCGATCGACCAGGGGATCGCGCCGAGCGTCGAGAACAGGACGAACTTCCCGAGCGGCATCCGCGCGACGCCGGCGGGGAAGCTGATGAACGTGCGGACGATCGGGAGCATCCGGCTGAAGAACACGGTCGGTGACCCCCAGCGGACGAACCACTGCTCGGCGAGCTCGATCTCGTGGTGGCGGATGAGCAGGTAGCGCCCGTACCGCTCGAGGAACGGGCGGCCGCCGTACGCGCCGATCCCGTAGGCGATGAGCGAGCCCGTCGTGTTCCCGAGCGTCGCGACGACGACGACGATCCAGAACCCCCACGGCTGGCCGGTGATCGGCTCGACCTGCGTGGGGTCCGCGACCAGGAAGCCGGCGAACGGGAGGATGAGCTCGGACGGGAGCGGGATCATCGCCGACTCGATCGTCATCGCCACGAACACGCCGAGGTAGCCCAGCGTGCCGTATAGGTGCGTGAGGAAGGGGATGGCGATCTGGTCGACGAATGCGAGCATGCCCGCGGAGGATAGCCGAGCGACAGGTTCGGGGCGGTGCCCGTCCACCCGCGCCGTGGGCCCGGTCGCTGCGACGCGCCACCCCGGCGCTGCGGTCAGGCTCGGACTGCGACCTCCGCCTCGATCTCGACCGGCAGCCGGAACGGCAGCTCCGCCATCCCCACGGCGGAGCGGGCGTGGGCGCCGGCGTCCCCGTACAGCTCCAGGATCAGGTCCGAGAAGCCGTTGATCACGGTCGGCTGCTGGTCGAACCCCGGGGCGGACGCGACCATCCCGAAGACGCGCGACCACGCCACGACGCGGTCCAGGTCGCCGAGCGCCCGCTGGAGGCTCCCGAGGATCGACAGCGCGACGAGCCGCGCCGACGCCTGCGCCTCCTCGACGGTCACCTCCGCCCCGACCTTGCCGAACGGGCCCGCGATCGAGCCGTCGGGCAGCTGGGGCCCGTGGCCCGAGACGTACGCGCGATCGCCGACGATCCGCACCGCCGCGAACGGCAGGCGGACGCCGGGCGGCGCCTTCACCGGCGCGGGGAGGACGAGCCCAAGCTCGCGGAGCCGCCCCTCGATGATCATGGATGACTCCCGGCCCAAGGCCCGGACGCCCAGGGTTCGACGACCCCGCGGTTCGGGGCGTCCCGTCCGGTCCGCGGTCACTCTCCCAGCGTAGACGCCGGCGCCCCGGTCGGCCGGCGCGAACGGTCCGGCCGCGGCGCCCCCGCCTCGTCGGCAGGGCGGTGGCGCCGAGCGCATGACGGCTATCGCCGAGGCGTACGCTCGTCGGAGTCGCGGCGGTCCGTCGGGGGGGGCGGCGCAGGCGACCCGGCCGTGGGCCGGAGCGTCGGGGCTGCGCCCTGACCCGCGGGCCGGCTCGTGGTGGTCCGCACGGGCAGGGGAGAAGCGCGATGTTCCCTGGTCTCCGGAAGGTCCTCGGCCTCTACCGCGGCTACCGCCTCCACCTCGCGGCGTCGCAGGCTCTCATGATCGGCGCCGTGGTCTGCACCCTGCTCGTCCAGGGCCTGAACGCGCGTCTCATCGACCAGGGGATCCAGGCCCGCGACATCGACGTCGTCATCCAGACGGCCGTCGTGATGATCGCGATCGCCGCGGTCGCGGGCGTCCTCTTCGCGCTCAACGCCGCCTACGCGGTCCTCTTCTCCGAGCACACCGCCCACTACGCGCGCGACACGACCTTCCGCAAGATCCAGACGCTGTCGTTCGGGAACATCGACAGGTTCCGGACCAGCGCGCTCCTCGTCCGGCTCTCGTCGGACGTCGAGAACGTCCGCACGGCGGTCCTGTACGGCGTGATGTTCCTCCTGCCGGCGCCCATCTCCATCGTCGTCGCAGTGTTGCTGGGGCTCGTCACCGCCCCGAGCCTCGCGCCGGTCATGGTGGGCGTCCTCGTCGTCGTCGCCGTTGTGCTCGCCGTGATCCTCGGCGGGATCCAGCCGCTCTACGACCGCCGGCAGCAGCGACTCGACGCCGTCAACAACGTCCTCCAGGAGCAGCTCGCCGGCGTGCGCGTCGTCAAGGCGTTCGTGCGCGAGGACTACGAGCGGCAGCGGTTCGCGCGCTCGGCCGACGGGCTCCGGGAGGCGTCGCTCGCCCCGGCGCTCCGGCTCGCGCTCTTCATGCCGACGATCAACTTCGTCATCTACGGCGGGATCGCACTCCTCTACTGGTTCGGCGGTCGCGCCGTCATCGCGGGCACGGGCCTCGCGGTCGGCGACATCGTCGCGTTCGCCGGGTACCTCACCGCGGCCGTGGTCCCGATGGCGCTCCTCGCGTACCTGCTGCCGATCCTGTCGCAGGGTGAGGCCTCGGTCGCGCGGATCATCGAGGTCCTCGACGCCACCGCCGAGGTCCAGGACCGTCCCGACGCCGCGCCTCTCGACGCGGCCGCCATGCGCGGCCGCGTGGCCTTCGAGCACGTCTCGTTCGGATACCGCGGCGCCGACGGCCGGCCCGCGGCGATCGTCCTGCACGACATCGACTTCGTGGCCGAGCCGGGCCAGACCGTCGGCTTCCTCGGCGCGACCGGGTCCGGCAAGACCTCGCTCGTGAGCCTCGTCCCGCGCTTCTACGACGTCGTGGAGGGACGGGTGACGATCGACGGCACCGACGTCCGCGAGATCTCGCAGGAGCAGCTCCGCGACATCGTGGGCGTCGCGCTCCAGGAGGCTGTCCTCTTCAGTGGGGACATCCGCGGCAACATCACGCTGGGACGCCCGATCGACGACGACGCGATGACGGCGGCGGCCGTCGCGGCCGACGCGGCGGGATTCGTCGACTACCTCCCGGGGCAGTACGACGGCGCGGTCGCGCGGCGCGGCTACAACTTCTCGGGCGGCCAGCGGCAGCGTCTCGCGATCGCCCGCGCTCTCGCCGGGAGCCCCGCGGTGGTGATCCTCGACGACAGCACGAGCGCGGTCGACGTGGCCGCCGAGGGCCGGATCCAGTCCGGCGTCCAGGACCTCATGGGCGGCGCGACCCGCCTGTACGTCGCGCAGCGGATCAGCGCCGTGCTCACCGCCGATCGGATCGTGCTCCTCGACGCCGGCCGCCAGGTGGCGGTGGGCTCCCACGCCGACCTCCACAGGACGAGCGCTCTCTACCGCGAGATCTACGAGTCACAGCTCGGGCCGACGGACGTCCCGTTCCAGCCCGACTCGGGGGCGCCACCCGCGACGCCACCCGTGGCGGCGCCAGCCACGGACCTGCCCGCCACGCCGGTCGGCGATGTCACGGAGCCCGGTCGATGAGCGCCGCGACCCCCGTCCGGCCCACCGCGTCGGCGAACGAGGCGCCCTCCCCGGACGCGAAGCCCCGGAACATCGGCGACGGGACCGTGGCGGCCCCTGCGCCGAAGGCGTCGCCCTTCGTCGCCACGATGATCCGCCTGCTGCGGTACGCGGCGGCGAGCCGCGCCCGCTTCGTCATCTCGGTCGTCCTCATCCTCGTCGACCGGACGATCGGCACGTTCCGACCACTCATCATCGGCTCGATGGCCGGGGTCCTCGCGGCCGGCGGCCCGCAGAGCGAGCTCGAGCGGCTGGTCCTGCTCCTCGGCGGCATCACGCTCTTCCTGTGGATCGAGGGCGCGATCCTCGAGCGCACCGTCGCGCGCGTGGCGCAGGACGCGCTCTATCGCCTGCGCACGGACCTCGTCGACCGCATCCAGGGGCTCTCGCTCGACTTCTACGACCGCCAGCCGATCGGCGAGCTCATGAGCGGCGTGACGAACGACAGCGAGGCGGTCAGCCAGTTCCTGTCGAATGGCTTCAGCTCCGCGCTCTCCTCGATCGTCCAGATCGTGACCACCCTCATCGCGATGCTCCTCCTGAGCGTGGAGCTCACGGCCGTCGCGGTGGCGATCATCCCGATCGTCGTCATCGCGTCGTCGGTCATCGAGCGCGTCGCCGGGCCGGCGTTCGCACAGCTCCAGTCGAAGTTTGGGGAGACATCCGGCTTCCAGGAGGAGGTGCTCTCCGGCGAGAAGGCGATCATCGCGTACAACCGGCAGGATCTCGCGTCGGACATCCATGCCGGGTACAGCGAGGTCGTCCGGGACGTCGGCGCCCGGGCGCAGTTCACCGGCCTCCTCGCCTACCCGGTCTCGCAGTTCGTCGGCAGCCTCCAGGTCGCCCTCCTGGGGCTCGTCGGCGGGATCCTCGTCATCGAGGGGTCGCTTTCGATCGCCGTCGTCGTCTCGTTCTTCGGGTACTCCGGGCGGCTGTCGGAGCCGATCTCGCAGCTCGGCCAGATCCTCGCGTCCGCCCTGAAGGCATCCGCCGGGGCGTCCCGGATCTTCGCGATCATCGACGAGAAGCCGAGCGTGGTCGAGGAGGCGGGCGCGGTGGACCTGCCCACCATCGATGGGCGCGTCGTCTTCGACCATGTCGACTTCAGCTACGTCCCCGGACGACGGATCCTCCACGACAACAGCTTCGTCGCCGAGCCCGGGCAGAAGATCGGTCTCGTCGGCCCGACCGGCGCCGGCAAGAGCACGATCCTCAACGTCCTCACCCGCTATTACGACATCGACTCGGGGTCGATCTCCATCGACGGCCACGATGTGCGCCACATCGCGCTCGACTCGCTCCGGCTGCAGGTGGGCACGGTCCTCCAGGAGCCGTTCCTGTTCTCCGACACCGTCATGAGCAACCTCCGATACGCAAGGGACGGGGCGACTGACGACGAGTGCATCGCGGCCGCGAAGGATGCGAACGCGCACGACTTCATCCTCGGCCTGCCCCAGGGCTACGAGACGGTCCTCACGGACCGCGGCGCCAACCTGTCGGCAGGCCAGAGGCAGATGCTCACGATCGCCCGGGCGATGGTCGCCGACCCGCGCATCCTCATCCTCGACGAGGCGACTTCGAGCGTGGACACGCGGACGGAGAAGCTCATCCAGTCGGCGCTCGCGAAGCTCCAGGAGGGGCGGACGAGCTTCGTCATCGCCCATCGGCTCTCCACGATCCGTGACTCTGCGCAGATCCTCGTCATCGACGCCGGGCGGATCGTGGAGCGCGGGACGCACGAGGAGCTCCTCGCGATGGACGGCCTCTACCGCACGCTGTACGAGGGCCAGTTCCGGGGAACGCGCGGCATCGAGAGCGCGGAGGCGACGTGAGATCGAGCGCTCTCCTGCTCGTCGTGGCGGCCGTGGCCGTCGCCCTTTCCGCGTGTGGGACGGGGGGTCTCGCGGTCGCGCCTGCGACGCCTGCGCCGGCGACGCCCATGCCGGCATGGTGGAGCGGCGACACGGCCGGCGACCCCACGTGCGCGTGGACGTTCGGGCGGACAGCCTTCGGAGGCGCTGCCGACGCGACGAGCGTGCGGCATGCCGGCGTCGGCGTCCTTGCGACCGGCGGTCGCTCGATCACCGGTCACGTCACGACGGCGGATGGGAGCCCCATGTCGGATGCGGTCGTCATCGTCGCGCCCGCGTGGCGGGACCTGCCGGAAGGCGGCTACGGCCCGTTGATCGCGCGGACCGACGCGAGCGGCGCCTACGGGATCGGCGTCCCGGACATGGATCCCGGGCAGGTGATCGGCTTCGGGCTGACCGTCGACGGGGCCGCACACGGAGCCCCGCGCGGATCCGCTGGCGTGTCCGGCTTCTCGGTCGCCGGCGACGCGGTGGGCACGATCCCGCTCGAGGCGATCGAACGAGGCGTCACGATCGACGTCAGGTACCCGCCGCTGCACGCGGTCAGCGGCCGCGTCGAGGCATCGGGCCGGAGCTCGCTCGTCCCGTTCGCTGTCGACGCGACGGTCCCGATCGGCACGGTCACGGCCGACCGACCGTTCTTCACCGCGACCGCGACCATCGCGCCCGACGGTACGTACCTGCTCCTGCTCCCGGACGGCGAGTTCGAGATCGGCCTCGCGGCGCGCGAGCCGGTGACCGCGCACGCGCCCTGGTCCTGCGTCTACGGAGCGACCCTCGCGACGTACGGGTCCGATCCGGGTGGGCAGAGGACGGTGTCGGTGGCGGGTGTCGATCGGACCGGGCTCGATCTCGTCGCGCCGGCGGGTGCGATCAGCGGCACGCTCACGAACGCCGATGGCTCCCCCGTCGACGCGAGCCGTGGCTTCGAGGTCGTCGCCCTGACCACCGACGCGTCCGGCACCAGGGAGTACCACGACAACGTCTACGGGGACGGCGCGTACTGGATGCCCGTCGAGCCGGGCACGTACGCGTTCCGGGTCATCGCGGGCCAGCGGGACACGTACGACGCATCGTCCGGGCTCACCGTCGCGGGCGGCGGGCGGGTCGAGGGCATCGTCGTCGGGCCGTCGATCGAAGTGACCGTCGACCTGCGACTCCCCTGACGGACCAGCGGCCGCGGCGCGGGCTGTGCCGCGGGCCGTGCCGCGGCACGCATCGCCCGGCGGCGGACGCGGCGTCGCCGGTCCGTGGCGCTCAGCGACGACGGAGACGTGGGCGCCTGCCGCGGGCGAGTGCCGCATGTCGCGCGCTAGACTCGACGCGAGATGGGAGAGATCCGCATCGTCGACGTCGCCGACGCGCCCTCGTTCGGGCTCGTGCCGGCCTGCGCCGATGGCGCGTTCGATCACCGAACGTGCGACTACTGGGAGAACGCGACAGGTGGCTCGCGCTCGCACCGGCCCTCGTGGCTGGTGTTGGGCGGCGGAGCACCCGAGGCCGCCCGGCGACCTGCGCGGGTCAACCCCTTCGCCGACGACGCGGACGGGGCTCTCCAGGCCGCTGCGGTCACGCCGGCCGACTGGTTCGACCCCACGCCGTCGCCGGCCGCGGTGGGCAACCCGTTCCTGCGGGACTCTTCCGCGGACGCGTTCGCGGGCAACCCGTTCGCACCCGCGGCGCGGAGCGCGAACCCGTTCGCGCCCGGCGGCGGCACCGCGCCGGGAGGCGCGTCGCGCGGGGCGGGCCGCGGCGGGCCGGACCTGCCGCCCGACCTGCCCCGCAAGCTGGGCCTGCTGTCGCGCGGGCTCCGCATCTTCGGCACCTATGCTCGCGTGCTCCTCGACGATGGCCGCCCGGTCGCGTACGCCCAGTTCGGCCCGCTCTCCGCGTATCCGCGCGCCCAGCGCGTACGGGACCTGTACCGGCAGCTGCCGGCCAGCCCGCTGCCGGCCGTGATCACGTGCGTCGCCACCAGCCACGACGCCCGCGGCCGAGGCTTCGCGCTGCGGCTCGTCGCCGATGCCTGCCACGAGCTCGCGCGCCGCGGCTTCGCGGCCGTGGAGGCGTACCCCGAGGCCGGTGCCCTTCCGGACGCCACGAGTGCGGCGACGCCGAGGTTCTGGATCGCCGCCGGGTTCACGGTCGCCGTGGACGACGAGCGCTTCCCGGTGATGCGTCGCGAGCTCTGATCCGGGGGCACGGAGCGGGCGCGTACGGCCCCGCGACGCTCGCGGGCACGGCCAGGGGCGCGTGCGCGCGCGCGCGTGCGGCCTCAGCTATGTGCGTGCGCGGCCGCGCGACGCTCGGCGTGCTACGGTCCGCCCCGATGAACCTCATGCCTCGACGCGCGGCGGGCCGCCCCACGCGCTCTCTGGTCACGATCGTCCTGGCCGCGTCGTCCCTCGCGATCGCCGTCTCCGCCTGCGGGAGCGCGAGCACCAGCCCCGCGCCGGCGTCCCCTGCGGCCACGGTCGGCACCTCGGTCGCGCCGTCGGTCGGTCCCGCCTCCGCCGCACCGGCGTCGGCCGCCCCGACGGCCGCGTCCGCCCCGGTCGGATCGGGCTCGGTATCGCCGTCCTCCGGCGCCGTGGCGCCGTCCGGCTCGCCCGGTCCCTCCGCGTCGCCGGTCGTGACGGTGGCGATCGACCCCACGCTTGCCGCCCTCCTCCCGACCACCGTCGGCGGCGTGGCCGTCGCGCGGGCCACGGCCACCGAGGACGCCGCGAGCACGTCGCCGCGCTTCAAGGATCTCGCCGACGGCTTCGCGTCGGTGGAGGCCATCGCGCCGAGCGGTTCCGACATCGCGATCGCGTCGATCGTCCGGCTCCGCCCGGACGCGTCGGCGGCGACGTTCTACACGGACTGGCGGTCCTCGTTCGACGCCGCGGCGTGCGCGCCGGCGGGCGGCGTCTCCACGCAGGAGACGCTCACGATCAGCGGCCGCCCGGTGGACCTCACGCACTGCGTCCAGGGCGCCAGCATCTACCACGTGTGGCTGCAGGGCGGCAGGGTGCTCGTCAGCGTGCTCGACATCGGGACCGCTGGGCTCGGCAAGCTCCTCGTCGAGGGCGCGAAGGGGTAGGTCGCCGCCGCCGGCCTTCGCGGGGCTCCGGCCGCGCGGCGCCCTCGCCGGGCGCGACGCCCTCGCCGGGCGCGACGCCCTCGCCGGGC
>CAIYQJ010000386.1 GCA_903928275.1 uncultured Chloroflexota bacterium | reverse complement strand
CGCGCGTCGCCGGCGGAGGCGGCCGTCGTCGCAGCCTCGCCGCCCGCGCCGCCGTGACGCGGGGGCGGCGCGCTCGTGTACCCCTCGTCCGCACGATGTCGAAGTCGCATCCGATCCTCCGGCTGCATGGTCCGCCGCGTCGACCCGGCCGGGGAGGGCCCTTCCGCCCGAAAAGCGCGGCCCGGGGCAGCGCCGCGATCGCCGCGGGAGGTCGGCGCGGTGCGGGACTTGGCCCGGCCCGCCCCGCGGCGGACCCAGCCCGCGGCCAGGCGTCTCGAGGCCCTACTGGACGCAGAACTCATTGCCCTCGGGGTCGTTCATCCGCACCCAGTACTCGCCGCGCAGGTCCATCGCCCCGCGCTCGTCGGTCGCGCCGAGCGCCTTGAGCCGCGCGACCTCCGCGTCCACGCGTTGGCGGCGCTCGGCGGGCGAGACGTCGCGGCCGCCGCCGGCGCTGACGTCGAGGTGGACCCGGTTCTTCGCGACCTTCGGCTCGGGGACGCGCTGGAAGAAGAGGCGCGGGCCCACGCGGTCGGGGTCCTCGGCCGCGCTCCAGTCGTTCCACTGGGGTTCGGGGATCCCCACGGCGCGCGCCCAGTCGTTCCACGTGGCGTGGCCGTCCGGCGGATCGGGCACGCGGTAGTGGAGCGCCTCCGCCCAGAAGGCCGCGAGCCGCGCGGGGTCCGCGCAATCGAACGTGACCTGGATGCCGGTCGCCATGCGTCCACCTCCGGGCATGCTGTCGTCTGCGGAGGATGCGAGCGGAGCCTCGATCCGACCGTCGGCCGTCTCGTGCGCGTCAGCCGAGGGGCTCGAACCGTGCCGTGAAGTGGCGCAGCTGCGCCGGCGCCTCCACGATCCGGTAGCCGCGCAGGTCGGCCGCGTGCTCGGCGACGCGCAGGACCACCTCGATCGTGTAGTCGATGTGGCTCTGCGTGTACGTCCGGCGCGGGATCGCCAGGCGCACGAGATCCATCGCCGCAGGCTCCTCCGTCCCGTCGGGCTGCGCCCCGAACATGACGGTGCCGATCTCGCAGCCGCGGATGCCGCCCTCCACGTACAGCGCCACCGCGAGCGACTGCCCCGGGTACGCGAGGGGCGGGATGTGCGGGAGCAGCGCCCGCGCGTCGAGGTAGACGGCGTGGCCGCCCGTGGGGACCACGGCGGGGACCCCTGCGGCCGCCACCGCGTCACCGAGGTACGCCGTGCTCCGGATCCGGTACCGGAGGTAGTCCTCGTGGACGACCTCCCGGAGCCCCTGTGCGATCGCTTCGAGGTCGCGCCCCGCGAGGCCGCCGTACGTGGGGAAGCCCTCCGTGAGGATGAGGAGGTTCCGACACCGCTCCGCGAGCCCGTCGTCGTCCATCGCGAGCCAGCCGCCGATGTTCGCGAGGCCGTCCTTCTTGGCGCTCATCGTCATGCCGTCCGCGCACGACGCCATCTCGCGGACGATGTCCACGATGGGCGTGGAGGCGAAACCGTCCTCCCGCTCGCGGATGAACCACGCGTTCTCCGCGAACCGGCACGCGTCGAGGAAGAGCGGGATGCCGTGGCGGTCGCACACCGCGCGGACACCGCGGATGTTCGCCATGGAGACCGGCTGGCCGCCGCCCGAGTTGTTCGTCACGGTGACGAAGACGACCGGGACGTTCCCGGGTCCGGCCACCCGGATCGTCCGGTCCAGGAGGTCGAGGTCCATGTTGCCCTTGAAGGGATGGCGGAGCGACGGGACGCGGCCCTCGGGGATGACGCAGTCCACGGCCGTGGCGCCCGTCGCCTCGACGTTCGCGCGGGTCGTGTCGAAGTGCGTGTTGTTCGGGACGACCTTCCCTGGTCCGCCGATCGCGGTGAAGAGGATCCGCTCGGCGGCGCGCCCCTGGTGCGTGGGGATGACGTGGCGGTAGGGGAACAGGCCGTGCACGGCCTCGAGGAAGATGAACCAGGACGGCGACCCGGCGTAGCTCTCGTCGCCGTGCTGCATCGCGGCCCACTGGTCGCGGCTCATCGCACCGGTGCCGGAATCCGTCAGCAGGTCGATGAGCACGTCATCGGCATGGAGGCCGAACAGGTTCCAGCCGGCGGCCTCGATCGCCCGCAGCCGCTCCTGCCGCGTGGTCATCCGGATCGGCTCCACCGCGTGGATCCGGAATGGCTCGATGATCGTGCGGTAGTCCATGGCGGCCTCCTGCCCGTTGGACCCGCCGGGCGCGCCCCGCCCGTGCGTGGCCCGCGGAGACGCGGCGGGGCCGGCGCAGGTGTGCCGGACCTCGCCGGGCGAGGACGGTCAGTCGCCCTCCATCACCTTCAGGCGGCTGTAGTAGTCCGGCAGCTCCTGCAGGTGCGCCCAGGAGATCTTCCCGGTGAGGAACGGGTCGTCGCCGGTGACGTTCGTCCGCGGGTCGCGGGAGCCATGCTCCATCTCCACCTCGAGCCCCATGCGGAACTCCTCCCGGTCCACGCCCTCGACCTCGAAGTCCAGGCCGATCGTGGCCGCGATCACGGCAGCCTCTTCGGCCGTGAACCGGCGCTTGGTCTCGCCCATCCGAACACCTCCTGTGGGTGCGCCGGACCGCGTCCCGCGACCGCGGGCCGTCAGTCCGCCGTGCCGAGCCGGAGCGCCGCGAGCAGTTCGCGGCCCTCCGCGAGCGCTCCCGGGGCCGACGCCACCAGGTGCGCGTTCTCCTCCCTGCTCCATGCCACGAGGCCCGGCCGCGCGTCCCCGAGCGCCGGGTGCGCCTCGATCCGTCCTCGCACGTCGCAGATGAGCGCCGCGTAGAGGGCGAGCGGCGGCGCGACCACCACGCGCGCCTCCAGCGCGACGTCTGCACCCACGGCCGCGCGAACGCGGCCGAAGAACGCGCCCGCTTCGTCGACGCGGGTGCCCGACTCCTGCGAGTGGCCGCCCCACCGCTCGATCGGGGCGGGCGAGCCGAAGACCGCGATCCGCGTCGCGCGATCCACGTCGCCGATCCGGACGACCCCGCCGAACGTGAGGAAGGTGTTGACGAGCCCGAAGCGGTCCCGGAGGACGATCGTCCCCCACGCGACGCCGGGATCGGGGAGCGTGAAGGAGCGGTCCAGGTCGCGCCGCATCCCGCGCCCATGCTCCGCGGCCCAGTAGGTGGCGGTCTCCGGGTCGAAGTGATGGTCGCTCGGCGTCTCGCGGAGCGCGACGATGAGGTTCGCGCCGCCGGGCCGGTCGGGCTGCTCGCCGTGGACCAGCTCGAAGCCGAGGTCCGCCACGAAGCCGCGCCCCTCCGCCGGCGTGATGACGCCGGCGGCCCATGTCGCCGCCGGGTCGAAGTCGCCGTGTCGCGCCGCGGTCATCGCGCATCTCCTCCACCGGTGCCGGCCACCCGGAACTCGCGCGCCAGCAGGCGCTCGCGGAGGGCCGGATCGGTCGCCGCGTCGATCGCGGTCCACGCCATCCCGATCGCGCCGTCGATCGCGGCCCTGTCGGCGACCGGAGTGGCGCATGCGGCCGCGAACTCGGGCTGGTGGTTCACCACGGGGTAGCAGTCGAGCGACATTGCCGGATGGATCGACGGGATCACGAGCGACACGTTGCCCATGTCGGTGGATGCGGGCGTGGGCACCGGGCCGGTGTCCGGCCACGGGTGGCGGCCGAGGGCGCGTGCATTGCGCTCCCAGGCCGCGAGGAGGTCGGGATCCGCCCGGACCTCAGCGTAGTCGGGACCCGCCTGCATGGACTCCATCGAGCAGCCGGTCGCGATCGCGCCCGCCTCGAAGCAGGCCAGGACCCGTGCCTTCGCGGCCTCGAGCCCTGCGAGCGTGGACGAGCGGACCATGTACTCGATCCGCGTCTCGGCGGGGATGATGTTCATCGCATCGCCGCCCTTGATGACGATCCCATGCACCCGGACGTCGGGCGGCAGCTGCTGGCGCAGGAGGCCGACCGCCACCTGCGCGACGGTGAGCGCGTCCGACGCGTTCACGCCCAGCTCCGGGAAGGCCGCGGCATGCGCCTCCTTCCCGCGGTACGTCACCGTGAAGTGCGTCGCCGCGATCATCGGCATGTCGCCGGTCTCGAACGGGGCGGGGTGGACCATCATCGCCGCGTTGACGCCGTCGAAGCCGCCCCGCTCCAGCAGGAGGATCTTCCCGCCGCCGCCCTCCTCCGACGGGGTCCCGAGCACCACGACCTCGATGCCGATCGCGTCGGCGACCGCGGCGAGCCCGATGCCCGCGCCCACCGCCGCGGCCGAGATGATGTTGTGGCCGCACGCGTGCCCCACGGCCGGCAGCGCGTCGTATTCGGCGCAGATCGCGATCCGCAGCGGGCCGCTGCCGGCCCGCGCGGCGAACGCCGTCGGCATGTCGCAGATGCCGCGCTCCACGCGCAGCCCGGCGAGCTCCAGCGCGTCCGCCACGGCCGCCGCGCTCACGAACTCGGAGAACCCGACCTCCGGCGTCGCGTGGATCTGGCGGGAGAGGTCCACGAGCGCGTCACGCGAGGCGTCGATGCGATCGCGGGCGGCGGTCCTGGGGTCCACGAACTCCTCCGGCGGGGTGACGATGAAGGCTGTCGACTGGCACCCCGACGATACACTCGCGCGGTGACAAGCGAGCCGCCGGATGGACGTCGCGATCACGATGCGCACGCCCGGCCACGACGAGGAGCTCGCCGCAGGCTTCCTGTTCACGGAGGGGCTCATCGCCGCCGGCGACGTCGCGGGCTTCGAGCTCGGCCATCCCGCGGACGTCGCGCACCCGGACAACGAGGTCGCGGTCCGGCTCCGCGGGCCGTTCGACGTGGCAGCGGTCCCAGCCAGGAGCTTCGTCGCGACGTCGAGCTGCGGGATCTGCGGCAAGGCGTCGCTCGACGCGGTGGCGCTCCGGTGCCCGCCGGTCACGCCGGGGCCGGTCGTGGGCCGCTGCACGATCGTCCCCATTCCCGATGCGCTGCGGGCGGCCCAGGCAATGTTCGAGGCGACCGGCGGGCTCCATGCCGCCGGGCTCTTCACGCCGGGAGGGGAGCTCCTGCGACTCCGCGAGGACATCGGCCGTCATGACGCGCTCGACAAGCTCGTGGGCGCGAGCCTGCTTGCGGGCGAGCTCCCGCTCTCCGACCGCATCGTCCTCGTCTCCGGACGCCTCTCGTTCGAGCTGGTACGGAAGGCCGGTGCGCCGGCGCCCCGATCGTCTGCGCCATCTCCGCGCCGTCGGACCTCGCCGTCGAGACGGCAGAGCGTCTCGGGATGACCAGCGTGGGCTTCCTCCGCGGCGACCGTTTCAACGTCTACGCGGGCCGCGAACGGATCGACCTCACGAGGTAGGGACCCCTCGGGCCCCCGAGGCCACGGTCGGTGTCCTCGACCGCCCGCGGGATGGCGACGTGATCCTGCGTCGTCGCGGCGCCGAGGTTCTGCGACTCGCCGTCGCGCCAGCGCGGCAGCAAGGTGGCCCACCGTGGAGGGGTCGGCCGTCGCGAGTGGCGCGGGGACTGCAGGCACTCCCGCCGACCGTCATCATCGGCGGGTGCACCCCCGCATGGACCCGATCTCCGATCGTTCGACCGCGACGCAACGTGACGCGGGCCTGCCGGGTCCATGGCGGTCGGAGTTCCCGATCACGGAGTCGCGCGCCTACCTGTGCGGCGGCGGGCTCGCACCCGCCGCGCGCGGCGTGAGCGACGCCGTCGGCGCGTGGGTGGAGCGCTGGTCACTCGATCCACGCGGGATCTGGGACCGTCTCCTCGATCCCGTCGAGGAGGTGCGCGACCGCCTCGCGCGCCTCCTCTCGTGCGCGCCGGCGAACATCGGCGTCGTCGATGGGACGTCGCGCGCATCCAACCTCGCGGTCGCTCTCCTCGATGCGCCACCCGGGTCCAACGTCATCGTCGACGCCACGACCTACCCCTCCAGCCTCTACCCGTGGCTCGAGCGGCGGGCGTCAGGCGTGGAGATCCGCAGGGCGCCGAGCGGGTGGGGCGGGCTGGGCGCTTCCGTCGCCGACGTCAAGCGCCTCGTTGACGACCGGACGGTCGCCGTGAGCATCACGCACGTCGATCCGATGACCGGCTTCCGCCACGACCTCCGCCCGATCGCCGACGTCGCGCACCGCCATGGGGCCGTGCTCATCGCCGACGTCGCGCAGTCGGCCGGCGTCGTCCCGCTCGACCCGACCTCCGACGGGTTCGACATCGCTGCCGGGACGGCGATGAAGTGGCTCCTCGGGCCCCCGGGGATCGGCTTCCTCTACCTCTCGGACGCGGTCCTCGCGCGCACCCGTGCCCCGCAGGTCGGGTACGTCGGCGCGACGGTCGATCCGTCCGACCCAGACCGCCTCGTGCTCGACCCGGCAGCCCGACGCCACGAGCTCGGCCTCCCGAGCCTCCTGGGCATGCTCGGGTTCGCCGCAGGCCTGGACATCGTCCTCGCATGCGGCGTCGACCGGATCGCCACGCACGTCGAGCGGCTCGTGGGGCGGTGCCTCGACGGTCTCGCGCAGCGCGGGCTCCGCGCGACGACGCCCGACGACCCGACGCACCGCGCCGGGATCGTCGTGATCCCCATGGCGGACCCGGCCGCTGCGGCCGCGTTCCTGCGAGCCAGGGCCGTCGACGTGTGGTCGCTCGCGCGCACGTCGGCGCTCCGCGCCGACCCGCACGTCTTCAACGACGACTCCGACATCGACCGGCTGCTTGAGGGGCTCGACGCCCACGTCGCCTTGCGCGCGCCGACCGGCCTGCGGTCGGGGTGAGCGGAACGGCACGGTCCGAACACCCGGCGGCTTCGCGGCAGTCGATCCCGCCCGCCTGATCCGGAGGGGTGATGGCGTCTCCGCGAGGCTGACGTGATGATGTCCGGAGCGCCGCCCGCCCGACGTCCGGGTGCGCCGGGGCACCGCTTCCCGCCGGACGAGGCTTGCGGCCGGGGGCGCGTGGGGCACACCGGAGGCCGGGCGCGCGACCGCCGGGCATCGGCCGCCGTGCAGGGGGGTCCGTATGAGGAGGGACCCCCGGTGCGCACGTCGTCGTCTCCGCTCGTCGGCCTCGTGATCGCGGCGAGCGTCGTGCTCGTCGGGTGCGGGGCGGGTGCCGCGGCGGAGAGCCTGGCCCTGCCGGGGGCACCCGCTTCGACCGCTCCCTCGGCCACCGCCGTCCCGCAGCCCTCCCCTCCGGCCACGGCCGCGTGCCTCTTCGCCGTGAGCGGCGTGTCGGGCACGATCGCCGAGGTCGGCGCCGACACCGGGACCGAGACCCTCACGTTCACCGCTCGCCACATCCACCGCTCGGTCGACCTCAGTCCCGACGCGATCGAGAAGGTCACCCTCCCGCGCGTCAAGGTCCCTGCCGCGTTCACGTCGGCGAACCTCTTCATCGACTCCGCGTCGGACCAGTGGTCCTACCTCCGCGGCGCCACCTGGCAGGAGGCCATGACGAAGCGGCACGTCCAGCCGGGCGAGACCATCGACGGCTGCACGATCGGCACGTATGCCCGATGCCCCGGGGCGAACCTGAGCGGGCTGAACCTGGGTGACGCCGGCTTCACGCGCGCGAACCTCCAGCAGGGCGCGAACCTCTCGAATGCGTCCCTGGAGCACGCCGACTTCATGGAGGCGAGGCTCGGAAGCGTCGACTTCACGGGCGCGAACCTCTCGAACGCCGTCGTCAAGGCGTCAGTTCCGGGATGGATCATCACGAACGCCGACTTCTCCGGGGCCTGGCGGACGACCGGGGCCTTCTGCGCCGCGGGATCGATCGGCAGGTGCAACTTTCGAGCCCCAGCCGCACCTCCCATAGCGCCAGCGCCGCAGCGGAGAGGACACGGGCGGGAGGCTCACGTCCCGGGTCCTGACGCGCCGGGTTCACCGAGCCCGGGCCGGAGGCGCGTCCGCCGAGGCTCGCCGTCGCGTCGGGTTTGCCCGCCGCTGACGGGGCCGCCCGCCGCTGACGGGGCCGCCCGCCGCTGACGGGGCCGCCCGCCGCTGACGGGGCCGCCCGCCGCTGACGGGGCTACCGGCGCCTGTGCCCGACGCGGGCGACGCGCTACGATGCCGTCATGATCGATCTCGTCCTCACGCTCATCGGCCCGGACCATCCCGGGATCGTGGATTCCGTCTCGAAGGTCGTTGCGGCCAACGGGGGCAACTGGCTGGAGAGCCGGATGGCGCACCTCGCCGGGAAGTTCGCCGGCGTGCTCTGCGTCGAGGTCGCCGACGAGCAGGCGGCGGCGCTCGAGGCGGCCCTCGGGCAGCTGAGCGCGAGCGGCCTTCACGTCATCGTCGAGCGGAGCGCGCCGGCGGTGGTCGCGCCCCTGCGGATCACCGAGATCGAGCTGCTCGGCCTCGATCGACCGGGTCTGGTCCACGAGATCTCGGAGCTCCTCGCGACGTACCGGATCAATGTCGAGGATCTCGCGACCGATCGCCCGCCCGCGGCCATGTCCGGCAGCCGGATGTTCCACGCGCACATCCGGGCGGCGGTCCCGGACGGCGCGGACATGACCGAGCTGCATCGGGGCCTGGAGCGGCTGGCCGCCGATCTGATGGTGGAGATCCGCCTGGCAGAGGCCATCGGCTCCGCACGCTGACCCGCGGCCGCCGCCTCCGTCCGGCCGCCGCCTCCGCCCGCCCGGTCAGTCGCCCTCCGGGTTCGGCCGCCTCCCCCCGCCCGGTCAGTCGTCCCGCCGGCTCGGGCGCTCGTGCACGAAGTCGAACCCGAACCGGCCCTTGATGCACAGGCTTCCCGACGTGATGGCGTCCCCGAGCGGCGACGTCACCTTCACGATCCGGTCGTCGAGCCCGCTGCCGGCGACGGAGATCGCGAGGGTGTTCTGCGCGTCCGTCCCACACGCGTCCACGCACCCCTAGTAGAGGGCGCGCTTCGCGCGGTCGCGCACGAAGCGGTCGTTCGCAGCCGGTGAGCGCGGTGAGCCGGATCGGGATCGCCGGGAGGTCGTGCCCGCTCACGCCCCTGTCGCGGTGCCCGGCTTCGGTTGCCAGGACGCGCGCCGGAACCGCATGAAGACGAGCGGCGGCAGCGCGAGGACCCCCGTCCCGACGAGCATGAAGATCGCGTACGGCGCGACGCCCACGTGCTGGCCGCTCGGCGGCAGCAGGCTCACGAGGAACGTGAAGGCGCAGGCGACGAGGCCCACGCCGCCGACGAGCCAGACGCCGACCATCCCGCCGGGGATCCGGAAGGCCCGGTGCACGTCGGGCTGCGTGTACCGCAGGCGGATGACCGACGCGAACATCGCGACATAGGCGATGCACAGGAGCGTGACGGTGAGCGCCGAGAGGAGCCAGTAGGCCGAGCTCACGGAGGGCAGGAAGAGGAACGCGGTCGAGATCAGCGTCCCCAGCACCGCCTGGACGACGAGGACGCCGGTGGGGGCTCCGCGCCGGTTCGTGTGCGCGAACACCGGCGGCATCGAGCCCTCGTTGGCGACGACGCCGAGGCCCAGGGCGGGGCCGATGAGCCACGAGGCGAGGAGCGCCATCCCGCCGAGGGCGACCAGGAGCGCGAGCGGCGCCACCAGCCAGTCCAGCCCGAACGCAACGAGGAACGCCTGGAACGCCTGCATGAGCCCGGCGGCCAGATTGAGGTCCTTCGTTGGCACGACGATCGCGATCGCGAGGGTCCCCGCGACGGTGAGGACGAAGATGATCGTGGCGGAGACCGCCATCGCCTTGGGGAAGTCCCGCTGCGGGTCGCGGACCTCCAGCGCGTGGAACCCCGCCATCTCCATCCCCGCGAAGAGCAGGACGACGGTGGCGATGAACGGCAGCGTGGAGAGCTGGATGTTCGGGATGACGGCCGTCGGCGTGAACGGCGGCAGCACGATCGGCTTGCCGGTGACGACGTACATCACGCCGAGCACGATGATGAGGATCGCCGGGACGATGGAGCCCGCGAGGACGCCGAACGACCCGAAGCTGCTCGAGATTCGCTCGCCCATCGCCGCGATGAGGGTCGTCCCCCAGAAGACCGCCATCATGACGACGAAGAGCAGCGTGGTGTTGTTCGCGAGATCGGGATTGATCGCGTAGAAGAACGTCGAGGCGACGAACGCGAGGACGGTGGGGAACCAGACCAGGTTGTTCGACCACTCGCAGAAGACGGCGATGAAGCCCACGTGCTCCCCGAACGCCTCCCGCACCCACGCGTAGACGCCGCCGCCCCTGGGCCATCCGGTCGCGAGCTCGGCCCCCACGAGCGAGACGGGGATGAGGAACGTGATGGTCCCGATGACGTACCAGCCGACGGACGACCAGCCGTACTCGGCCATCGACGGGTAGTTCCGCAGGCTCAGCACGGCCGCGACGTTGATCATCGCGAGCGCGAAGACCCCGAGCGCCTTGGCGGGAACGGGGGCGGACCTCGCCGGCGCGGCGGGCGCGGCTATCCCGGTGGCGACCGACTCGCTCACGCCGCGCCTCCTCCCTTCGCCGCGCCGCCTTCGGCGACGCAGTAGATGAAGTACTCGCCGTCTTCCATCTCCACACCGTGCGTGTCGTGGGTGAACCCGGGGAAGCGGCGGTCCCAGTCGCGCAGCGCCCGGAGGTAGCTCACGTACGGACCGTTCGCGGGACCGACGCGCTCGCCGGGCATGACCATGGGGATCCCCGGCGGGTACGGCACGATGCCCGTGGCGGCGACCCGCCCGCCGATCCCGTCGAGCGCCACGTGCTCCACCTCGCCGCGAACGAGGTGGCGGTACGCCTCCCGCGGCGTGGAGACCACCTCCGGCAGCGTGCCGAACGCGGCGTTGAGGCTCTCCATCTGGCCCGACGACCGGTACTGCTCGAACATCTCGTCCGCGAGGTCGCGCAGGCCCATGCCCGCGTACCGCGTCCCCGTGGCCGCGACGAGGTCCGGCATGACGTGCTCAAGCGGGCGGTTCGCGTCGTAGTCGGTCCTGAAATCGAGGAGGCGCGTGAGGAGCGAGCCCCACTTGCCCTTCGTCACGCCGATCGAGAAGAGGAAGAGGATCGAGAAGTCCTGCGTCTTCTCGACGATGATCCCGGCGGCGTCCAGGTAGGCGGTGACGAGCGTCGCCGGGATCCCGCGCTCTTCCAGGCCGCCGGACTCGGCGACGCCCGGCGTGAGCAGCGTGACCTTGATCGGGTCCAGCATGCAGTAGCCGTCCTCGATCCCGTCGAAGCCGTGCCACGCCGCTCCGGGCCGGAGGATCCAGCAGCCCGGCTCGCGCGTGAGGAGGTCGAGGGGGGCGCGGTCGAACGGCAGGATCCCGCCCGTCGCGGGGTCCGTGACGACGTCCGGGTTCCACGTCGAGAAGAACCACTCGCCGCGCTCGCGGAGCTCCTCGCGCAGGCGGCCCACCGTCTGCCTGAACGTGATCGCCTCCGCGATCGAATCGGTCGTGAGGACGAGTCCGGACGGGCCGTCCATCATCGCCGTCGTCACGTCGTTGCTCGCGATGATCGCGTACTGCGGCGAAGTGGAGGCGTGCATCATGAACGCCTCGTTGAACCGCCCATGCTCGATAGGGTCGCGCCCGTCGCGCACGTGGATGAACGACGCCTGCGATAGGGCGGCGAGCAGCTTGTGCGTGGAGTGGGTCGCGAACAGGGTGGGCCCCACGTACGTCGCCGGGTCGCCGTGCATCGCGAACCGCTCGTGGTAGAGCGGGTTGAACCGCGCGTACGCGTACCAGGCCTCGTCGAAGTGGAGGCGGTCGAGGTGCGCGCCGGCGACCTCGGTGACGCGGCGCACGTTGTACGTCAGCCCGTCGTACGTGGAATTCGTGATGACGGTGTGGCGCGGCTTCTTCACCTGCGCGGACCGCGCGATCGGGTGGCTCTCGATCGACGCCGCGACGGCCTCCTCGGTGAACGCCTCGGGGTAGACCGGGCCGATGATCCCGTACCGGTTCCGGTGGGGCACGAGGTAGACGGGGATCGCGCCGGTGAGCGTCATCCCGTGCTCCACGGACTTGTGGCAGTTGCGGTCGCAGAGGGCGATGTCACCCTCCACCAGGCTCGCGGTGAGGATGACGCGGTTCGACGTGGACGAGCCGTTCGTCACGGTGTACGTGCGGTGGGCGCCGAAGACGCGGGCGGAGTTGCGCTCCCCGTCGCCGATCGGGCCGCTGTGGTCCAGGAGCGACCCCAGCTCGCCCATCGAGATCGACAGGTCGGCGCGGAAGAGCCGCTCGCCGAAGTAGTCGAAGAACAGGCGTGAGACGGGCGTCTTGAGGAACGCCGTCCCGCCGGTGTGCCCGGGCGTGCACCACGCGTACGCGTGGAGCCGGCCGTAGTGGACGAGCGCGTCGAACATCGGCGGCAGGAGGTCGGCGGCGTAGCGCTCCATCGCCGCCTGGATCCGCCCGGCGATGAACGTGGCCGTCTCGCCGTTGCGCCAGATGAAGTCGTCGGCCGCCTGGAGCATGTCGAGGGGGACGTCCGACGCCAGGCTCCGCTCGCCCACGAGGAAGACGGGCGCGTCGGCGTTGCGCGACCGGAAGAACGTCAGCACGCGGCTCGCCGGCACATGGCCGTCGCGGAGCTCGCCCGCGAGGTCCCAGTCCACCACGAGGCAGCCGATGAGCGGGTCCTGCTGTATCGCCGCCTCGGCGTCCTCGGCAGAGTGGGCGACGACGTACGCGAGGTCCCTCTCGTCCAGCGCCTGCGCGAGCTCCCGCGCGCCCCGGTGCGCGGCGGTGCTCGGGTCGCCCGGCGTGACCACGGCGAGGATCTTCAACGGGAGCCCGAACGGCGTCTGCGACATGGCGAACGCTCCCTCGCTGGGCGCGGGTGCCGGCCGGACCGCACCGCGTCAGCAGGGCTCGCCCCCCGCGAGCAGGCCGGCTCGGCCAGACTACGCCACCAGCGATTCCGGCGTGTGCCCGATGGGCCCGCCACCCACCGGCCGATCGGACCGTGAGATGGGACGGGAGCGGAGTGGGCCCAGTGGCCTGCCCGGTCTTCAACACCGGTGGGGTGGCCCTCGCGGCCGCCCGGCAGGTTCGATTCCCACGCGCTCCCGCCACCGGGCCGCCGACCCCGCGATCGGCGAGGCTGGGCCCCGGCGGGCGGACCAGGCGGGGCCGCCCAGCGCCGTCCGGCGCCAGATAGCGTCCGGGGCGCTGGTATCCGCCGCGGCCAGGACGACCGGCGCCAATGGGGCACGACCGTGCGACTGCCGAGCGTCATCCATCGTTCCGGGCGGTGCATGGGGCGACTTGGAGCCCCTCACCCCGGTCGCGGGGGCGAACCGACGCGGTGTGCGCGACGTAGGTGTGGATAGCAGCGTCCCCGGCGATGGATGGCGCTGCGTGGAGGCCGGCCGTTCTGGCCGTTCCGGCCGTTGCCCCCGTGCCCCCCGTCTCTGCCGCCCCCCGCTCGCCCTGGCCGGGGTGCGCTCCGGCACTTGTCGGCGTCGTGCCCCCGACGGCACGCTGTCCCTGACGAACACCTGCCGAGGGCCCGGCGGCGTCCCTCCCGTCGCCGCATCAGCTGCGCGGACACCCGTCCGCGCCGATCCGAAAGGGGATCCCGATGCAGAAGTTGCTGGGGGTCGCAGCGGCCCTCGTCATCGCGTCCACGGCGCTCGCGTCCGCCGGTCGGCCCGCGGCCGCCGCCACGGTCGTCGACTCCCGCACGGCCACGATCACGATCTGGCACGCGTACGTCGCCGGGTCCGCCGAGGAGCAGGCGTTCGACACCGTGCTCGTTTCCGTGCGCCCGCGGTTCCCGCACGTCACGTTCCGCGTGGTGCGCTATCCGTTCACCGAGATCTTCGCGCGCTTCGCGGCGGATCCCGCCCACGGCCCGGACGCGATGATCGTGCCCAACGACCGGATGGGGTCGGAGGCCGCCGCCGGGCTGCTGCGGAACGTGACGACGTCGATGCAGCCGCGGGCGGCCTCGCTTACGCCGCAGGCGCGCGCCAGCGTCCGCGTGTCGGGCCGGTACTACGCGATCCCCGAGTCCACGAAGGTCCTGGGGCTCTACTACACGACTTCGCTCCCCGGCGCGACGGTCACGGCGACGCCGGCCCCCGCCGCGACGCCGGCTCCCAACGCAACGCCTTCCGCGACCCCCGCCACGGGCGCCGTGCCGCGAGGCGGGTCGCCGGCGCCGACGGCCTCGATCCCTGGGGCCGGGGCCACGCCGGTGGCCGTGCCCACGCCAGTCCCGACGCCCGTCACCACGCCCGTGCCGGCCATCCCCGCCCAGCTCGCCACGACGGGCGCGCTGCTCACGGCCGTCCGCGGCGGCCTGAACCTGGGCTTCGTGGCCGACGCGTACTTCGTCGTCGGGTTCTTCCCGGCGTTCGGCGGGCGGATCGTGGACTCCACGTACCGGTGCGTCGCGGACCGGACGCCCGGCGTGGCGGACGCGCTCCGATACCTCCGGCAGCTCGCGCTCGCCGGCGCCAGCGCGTACCCGATCGACCGCTACGTGGCCATGCAGCACGACTTCGCGAACGGCACGCTGGACGCGGTGATCGACGGGAACTGGTGGGGCGGCGACTACCGGCAGGCGCTGGGCACCGACCTGCGGCTGGCCCCGATGCCCGCCGGGCCGGTGGGCCCCGCACGGCCGTACGTGAACGCCGACGGGTGGTTCGTGAACACGAAGCGCCCGAACCAGGCGCTCGCCACGAAGATCGCGCTCGCGATGAGCGACACGTCTGCGCAGACGACCCAGATGACCGCCGCCGCGCACGTCCCGGCGGACGCGACGATCCCGGTGACCGACCCGCTCGCCGCCGCCTTCTCAGCGCTGACGAAGACCGGCAGCATCCGGCCGCTCGACCCGGCCTTCGACGCGTTCTGGGCCCCGTTCGGGACCGCGGCGAAGAAGGTCGTGATCGACGGGGCGGACGCCACCGCGGCGGTGCACACCGCCTGCTCGGCGATGAACGCCGCGAACGGCAAGTAGCAGCGAGGCGGATCCGGCGGCCGCCCACGCCCGCCGCTCCTGCGCGCGGAGCGGCGGCGCGGATCCGTGGCTGGCGTGCTCCTCGCCGCGACCCCGTGACAGAGTGGCCGCCCCGGTGTGGCGTTTCCGCTGTCCGCGACGCCAGGCGGGAGATGACACCGATCCAGCCCAGGCGCCCCCCGAGCGTCGATCGGGTCCTCGCCGCCGCGCGACCCGGCCCCGGCTTCGGGCGCTCCCACTCGCGCGCCGCCGCCCCCCTCGTCGATGGGTCGTTCCAGCCGCTGCCGCTCGCCCTTCGTCGCGACCCGGCCGAGCAGGCGGCGACCCGGCTCCTCGCAGGGGGCGAGAGCAGCCTTCGCGCGCTGCTCGTCGCACTCGGCGCTACCGGCGTGCCGGAGGCGACGTGGCGCGCGGAGGATCCGGCCGCCGACGTCCTCCGCGGCGTGGAGACGCCCGAGGACCTCGCGGGCCCGGCTTCAGGGGCGTGACGGGAATCCGGGCGCGCAGGGGCGCAGCCTCGCTCGCTCGAGTCCCGTCGGCGGGCCGATGGACGCGCGCCGGCGGCGGAACGCGGAGTGGCTCTCGAGGTGGCCCGGAGCCGTCACAAGACCAGGTCGGCGGTCGGTGACTGAGGCGCTTCCGAAGTCGCTGTCGACCACGGCCACGCGTTGAACGTCCGAGACATGCCCAACGGCCATAGCCGCGCGCCCACGTGGCCCATACGGTAGCGACGGACCGAGCGGCCGGTGAGCAGGAGGCGGGCGCATGGGCGGCGACGGCACATCCGGATCCGGCGCAACGCCGGACCCAGGGGAGATCGAGAGGACCGCTCGTGAGCTGCTCGCGAGCCGGGACGCGTACGTCCGCAGGGAGATGGGTGCTGCACCGGGTGCCGCCCCGCCGGCCGGGGCGCCGGCAGCCGGCCGCCTGCCGCACGAGGTGTCTCTCCCCGTCGACTCCGCGGAGACCGACCGGGTGGTCGGGCAGTTGCTCGACCAGGTCGTGGCGGGAGCGCCCACACCGTCGCCCACCCCGAAGCCCACGGTGGACGACATCGCGGCCTACGTCGGCCTCGTGGAGTTGAGCCAGCCTGCGCCTTCCCTGCCCGAAGCTGGTCCGGTCGGCAGCCCGCGGCGTCTCGGTCGCCTGCTGCTGCTCTCGGGATTCGCCGGCCTCGTCGGCATCTTCCTGCTCCTCGCCGTGATGCAGGCTCGCCCGGGCGGCGAGACTCCGGCGCCCGTCGCGCCCCCGGTCGACGCCGCACAGCCCGCCGGAGATGCGGAGCCGGCGGACGGAGCGGGCGGCGACGCGGGCCAGCCCGTCGACGCGCAGCCCGGGGGCGCCGTGATTCCCACGAGCTGCCTCGTGCCGCAGGGCGGGGCGCTCGACCTCGAGCTCACGGACGTGACGTGGAAGGAGGCGACGGACGGCCTGAGCTTCTCGTGGCGCGTCCTCATCCACAACCGTGGCAGCGAGGCCTTCAG
The DNA here is from genome assembly GCA_903928275.1 of uncultured Chloroflexota bacterium. GTDB lineage: Bacteria > Chloroflexota > Limnocylindria > Limnocylindrales > CSP1-4 > CAIYQJ01. The sequence goes on along the minus strand of CAIYQJ010000386.1, from coordinate 4,473 downwards.
TGTCTTCCTCCACGATGTGGCCGGCGCGAATGCGGCCAGTCGGGCGCAGTCCGGGGTCGATCCCACCGAATGGCAGGCGGGTGGCGGCAACGTCATCGAACCCGACGGCAAGGTCCTCCCCAACGGCAACGCCCTGCCGATCAACAGCGAGTCCGGCGGCGGTCAGACCTCGGTCGAGCCAGGAATGCCCACTCACTGCTCGTGGGGGTACGTCGACCGCCTGGTTGCGGTGTACTCGGGACCGGAGTGCCGGGACGCCATCTGGGCCCGGCTGAAGGCGGCGTCAGACGCCGTCGCGCGGGAGGCGATCCTCGGGCCACTCGCGATCGACATGCCCATCCCCGACCAGATGCGGGCCTTCTCCTGCCCGGAGTAGGCCGCTGATGAGCCTCCCGGGATGGTGCGGCGTCGCGGACCGGTGCAGCGCCCGCCGGGCTGCGTGCCGGCATCGCTGCGGGCCGGCCGGGCGCCTGTACCATCGATCCCCGTGAGCGACCAGCCGACGGATCCGAACGACCGCGCTGGGCCCGGCCGCGACTACCTCGCGGTGAACCGCGCCTGGTGGGACGAGCGCGCGCCGCTGCACGCCGGGCCCGGGTCGATCTACGACCTCGACGCCTTCCGCCGCCGTCCGGACCGCCTCCACTCGATCGAGTCCGAGGAGGTCGGCGATGTCGCCGGCAGGACGCTGCTCCACCTGCAGTGCCACATCGGGACGGACACGCTGTCGTGGGCGACGCGTGGCGCGATCGTGACCGGCATCGACTTCTCGCCGCCGGCCCTCGCGGTCGCCCGGGGGCTGGCGCAGGAACTGGGGCTGGCAGACCGCGCCCGGTTCGTCGAGTCGGACGTCTACGGGCTGCCGGACCGGTTGGACGGGGAGTTCGACGTCGTGTTCGCTTCGTGGGGTGCCATCGCGTGGCTCCCGGACGTCGCGCGCTGGTTTCGCGTGGCCGCTCGCTTCGCGCGTCCCGGCGGGTTCGTCTACCTCGCGGACGGACATCCGACGGCGTGGATCTTCAACGACGACGCGGCCACCCCCGGCGACCTCCGGGTCACGTACCCGTACTTCACGACCGACGGGCCGATCGCCTACGTGGGCCCGGACATCAGCGGTTCCTACGCGGTCCCGGACGCACCCACCGCCCACAACGACACGCACGAATGGATCCATCCGATCGCGTGGATCGTCCAGGCGGCGATCGACGCCGGCCTCACGGTCGAGCTGCTCCACGAGCACACGCAGATCCCGTGGCGGATGTTCCCGTTCCTCGTGGGTGGCGACGATGGCCTGTACCGGCTGCCCGACGGGATGCCTTCGATCCCGCTCTCGTTCTCGCTCCGGGCGCGCAAGCCGGCGGGCTGGCGCGGGGCGGGCCGAAGATGAGAACGCCCACATCACCGGCCCGCCGTCATCGTCCCGCAAGGTTCGCGCTGCGAGTCTCAGCGCACGAGGTCCACGGTGGATCTCGAAGCGCACCAGACCTGCAAAGGAGCAGACGATGCGAAGGAACCTTGCCGGCGCCGCACTCGCCGGAGCCCTCGTCGTCGGGGGAGCCGGCTCGATGCTGGCATTCGGGTCCGGGACCGCGAACGCCGTGAGCCCGACCCCGTCCGCGAGCACCGGCACCACGGCGTCCCCGACCACGGGCACGACCCTTCTGCCCGCGGCCTCGACGGCGCCGGACGTGAACGGCACGACCGGTCCCACCGGGACCAACGGGAGCCAGCCCGCTGACGGCCAGGGTGGCCGCGGTGGCCATGGCGGTGGCCTCGGCCCCAACCACGAGACGGTCTCCGACACCTCGGTCGCCGCGACTGCGATCAAGATCCCCGAAGCCGACCTCACCACCGCCCTCGCGTCCGGCCAGTCGATGGCCGCGGTCGCGAAGGCCCGCACCGTCGACCCGCAGAAGGTCATCGACGCTCTCGTCGCCGATGCGAACTCCGAGATCGCCGCGGCGGTGACCGGCGGGACGATGACGCAGGCCCAGGCCGACGCCGAGAAGGCAGGGGTCGTCACCCGCATCACCGACCAGGTCAACGGCACGATGCCGGCCGGTCACTGACATACCACCCCACCGCCGGCGCCGTCCCCTCGGGTCGGAGGCCGGCGGTGGGCCGTGCTCGCGCCCGCGCGCTGGTCGTCCTCCGCCGACCGGTATCGTCCTCGCGGCCGGATGGCCTGCACGCGCGGTCCGGTCGGCCCTGTGGGCTCGGCGCGTGGCGGGTACGCTTCCGGCCACGGACGACCGCTGGGCCCCCCGCGCGGGCACCGGCTCATCCGTGTCCCGACCCGCACGCTCGGCTCCGGGTCCCGGAGGCAGGCACGATGGACCGCACCCGCATCCTCATCATGGGCGCCGCCGGCCGCGACTTCCACGACTTCAACGTGGTGTACCGCGAGGACCCGACGGTCGAGGTCGTCGCGTTCACGGCGACGCAGATCCCGGGGATCGCCGATCGCCGGTATCCCCCCGAGCTCGCCGGCCCGCTGTACCCCACGGGCATCCCAATCCTCGCCGAGAGCGAGCTCGAGCGGACCATCCGTGACGCGCGCGTGGACCTCGTCGTCTTCGCCTACAGCGATGTCGCGCACGAGACCGTCATGCACGCCGCGTCCCGGGTGCTCGCGACCGGCGCCGACTTCTCCCTGCTCGGCCCCCGACGCACGATGGTCGCGAGCACGCGGCCGGTGGTCGCGACCGGCGCGACGCGCACTGGTGCCGGCAAGAGCCAGACGACGCGGTACCTCGCGAGGCTCATCGAGGAGGCCGGACTGACGGCGGTCGTCATCCGCCACCCCATGCCGTACGGGGACCTCGTGGCCCAGCGGTGCGAGCGCTTCGCGACGTACGCCGACCTGGACCGCTACGAGACGACGATCGAGGAGCGCGAGGAGTACGAGCCCCACCTCGATGCCGGTCGGATCGTGTACGCGGGAGTGGACTACGAGGACATCCTCCGCTCCGCCGAGGCAGAGACGGACGTCGTGGTCTGGGACGGCGGCAACAACGACTTCCCGTTCTACAAGCCCGACCTCTTCGTCGTGGTCGCCGACCCGCTGCGGGCCGGCCACGAGCGCCGCTTCCATCCCGGCGAGACGAACATCCGCATGGCCGACGTCGTGGTCGTGAACAAGGTCGACTCGGCCGACCCGGAGCAGGTCGCGATGATCGTCGCCGGCATCGCGGAGATGAACCCGCGCGCTGCGATCGTGAAGGCGCGCTCGGCGCTCACGCTCGAGGGCGGCGATATCGCCGGCCGCTCCGTGGTCGTCGTGGAGGACGGGCCCACGCTCACGCATGGCGGCATGACGTTCGGTGCCGGCATCGTGGCGGCCGACCGGTTCGGCGCGTCGGAGATCGTGGATCCACGCCCCTATGCGACGGGCGAGCTGAAGGCGACGCTGGAGAGGTACCCGGACCTCGACCGGCTCCTGCCGGCCATGGGTTATGGGGACGGCCAGATCCGCGAGCTCGAGGCGGCCTTGAACGCGGCCCCGGCCGACGTCGTCCTCGCCGCCACGCCGATCGACCTCACCCGGATCCTCCACCTCGACAAGCCGGTGGTCCGCGTCCGCTACGAGCTCGAGGAGGTCGAGGGGCCGTCCCTGCGCGAGCTGCTCGCCCCGATCGTCGAGCGTGCCCGGGCCGCGCGCCGATAGGTCACGGTCGAGCCGGGTGGCGGCAGCCGGCGGTCCGGGCGCGGCGAGCGCGAGGGGATCCGCGCCGCCGCCGAGCCCCCTGGGCCGTGGCGCGCTCGTCGTCGCGGCGTTCCTCGTGATCGCGAGCCTCGCCATCGCGGTCGTCGCTCTCGCGCAGGTCGGGGTGGCGGCCACGGTCCCCGTCCACTGGGGTCCGGACGGCCAGCCCGACGGATATGGCCCCGCCTGGATCTCGCTCCTCGTCATCCCGGCGATCCAGGTGCCGCTCGTCGCTCTCCTCGCCGTCATGCCGCGGTTCGAGCCGCGGCGCCGCGACCTCGCGCGGTCCCGCCGGTCGTACGAGATCGTCGTCGTGGGCGCCATGGCGCTGCTCACCCTCGTCCAGGCAACGATCGCGATCGCGACGCTCGGCGGAGTGTTCGACATGGCGCGGATCATCGTCGGTGCGGGAGGCGTGTTCTTCATCGCGATCGGCCTCGCCATGCCCGGCTTCCGCCCGAACTACATGGCGGGGATCCGGACGCCATGGACGCTGACCAGCGACCTCTCGTGGCGGAAGACACACGAGCTCGGGGGACGGCTCTTCATCCTCGTCGGCGCGGTGACGCTCCTCGCCACGCCGTTCGTGCCCGCCCTGGCCCTCACACTCGTCTTCGTCGTGGGGCTGATCCTCGCGGCGGTCGCCATGGTCGCGTACTCGTACCGCGTCTGGAAGACCGACCCGGACAAGCGGGTCGCCTGACGAGGTCGGTGCGGCACGCGTGGCGCACCGGGGCGGTGGGGCGCGCCGGGAGGCAGAGCGGGCG